>DATHND010000041.1:0-24126 GCA_035486335.1 Solirubrobacteraceae bacterium | reverse complement strand
GCGCGCGTCGACGGCATCGACCTGCGGATCCTCGCGGAGTCGGTGCGCCCGGGGTTCGCGGTGCAGTTCGCGCAGCCGCTCACCGAAGCCGACCATTTGCTGAGCCGGCTGCGGCTGATCCTCGCGCTGATCGCGCTCGGCGGCATCGCGCTGGCGGCGCTGCTCGGCCGGCTCGTCGCCGGCGCCGCCGTGCTGCCGCTCAAGCGCCTGACGCAGGCGACCGAGCACGTCGCGCTGACGCGCGACCTCAGCGGGCGGATCAAATCGGTCGGCCACGACGAGATCGGCCGGCTCGCGCGCAGCTTCAACGCGATGCTCGACGCGCTCGAGCGCTCGATGAGCGCGCTCGATGACTCCGTGCACGCGCAGCGCCAGCTCGTCGCCGACGCGTCGCACGAGCTGCGCACGCCGGTCACGAGCCTGCGCACGAACATCGAGCTGCTGCAGCAGACCGACGACATGGACCCGAACGACCGCCGGCGCCTGCTCGGCGACGTCGTCGAGCAGATCGAGGAGCTGACGCTGCTGATGAACGACCTGATCGAACTCGCGCGCGGCGACGAGCCGTTCGCCGCCGCCGAGGACGTGCGGCTGGACTCGCTCGTCGGCGAAGTGATCGAGCGCACGCGCCGCCACGCGCCGGCCGCCGAGTTCGAGCTGGCCCTGACGCCGACGATCGTCGCCGGCGTGCCCGCGCGCCTGGAGCGCGCGATCGGCAACTTGATCGACAACGCGATCAAGTACAGCCCGCCGCACGAGCCGGTCGAGATCGTGCTGTCGGGCGGCGAGCTGACCGTGCGCGACCACGGGCCGGGGATCTCGGCGGCCGAGGAGCCGCACGTGTTCGACCGCTTCTACCGCGGCGCCGAGGCGCGCGGGCGGCCGGGCTCGGGGCTCGGCCTGGCGATCGTACGTCAGGTCGTCGACCAGCAGGGCGGCCGCGTCTCGGCCGAGCGCGCCGCCGGCGGCGGGACGCTGATGCGCGTGTGGCTCGCCGGCGCCGAGACGCTCCCGCCCGACGCGCTCGACGGCCGCCTCGACGAGCTCGCGCGCGGCGCGGCGCGGCGCGAACCGGCCGGCGTCGGCGGCGACGGCCGCGCGGCCGAGCGCTCGCGCGGCTGAGCGCGGTGCGCCAGCGCGCGTCGGCGGAACAGCGCCGGCGCGATCCCGTAGCGGCGACGGAACAAGAGCGCGAAGTGCGGCGCCTGGCGGTAGCCGACGATCCGCGCGACCGTCGCGACCGGGATCGCCGGCTGCTCGGCGAGCAGCTGCGCGGCGGCGCTCATCCGCCGCGCGCGCAGGTCCTCGTGGAAGCTCAGCTCGCCGAACTGCGCGTACGCGCGCTGCACCTGGCGCGGCGAGCTCGACACGGCGGCGGCGACCTCCGCGAGCGTCAGCCGCCGACGGTAGTTGCGCGCGACGCAAACGCGCGCCAGCAGGTACAGGCGCCGTCGCGCCGCGAGCGTCTCGTCTTGCACACCCGCTGATCCGACCGGCCGCGCCCGCCGGGACACGGCGCGCGCGAACCGCCAGCGCTAGTCCTCGCCGAGCTCGAGCACGGCGAGGAACGCCTCCTGCGGGACCTCGACGCGGCCGACCTGCTTCATCCGCTTCTTGCCCTCCTTCTGTTTGGCGAGCAGCTTTTTCTTGCGCGTGATGTCGCCGCCGTAGCAGCCGGAGATCACGTCCTTGCGAAACGCCTTGACCGTCTCGCGCGCGATCACGTGCGCGCCGATCGCGGCCTGGATCGGCACGTCGTACTGCTGGCGCGGGATCCGCTTGCGCAGCTTCTCGGTCAGCGTACGTCCGATCTCATACGCCTTCTCGCGATGCACGACCATCGACAGCGCGTCGACCGTGTCGCCCGCGAGCAGCACGTCGAGCTTGACGAGATCCGACGGCTTCATTCCGCTCAGCTCGTAGTCGAGCGACGCGTAGCCGCGCGTGCGCGACTTCAGCTGGTCGAAGAAGTCGAGCACGATTTCGGCCAGCGGCAGCTCGTAGTTCAGCTGCACGCGCTCGGGCGAGAGGTAGTGCATGCCCGAGTGCACACCGCGGCGCTCCTGGCACAGCTCCATCACGGCGCCGACGAACTCTTTCGGCGCGATGATCGACGCGTTGATGAACGGCTCGCGGATCTCCTCGATCGTGCCTGGGTCGGGCATGTCCGACGGGTTGTGCACCTCGAGCTGCTCGCCGTCGGTGAGCGTCACGTCGAACTCGACCGACGGCATCGTCGCGAGCAGCTCGAGGTCGTACTCGCGCTCCAGGCGCTCACGCACGATGTCCATGTGCAGCAGGCCGAGGAAGCCGCAGCGAAAGCCGAAACCGAGCGCGTCGGAGGTCTCCGGCTCCCACGACAGCGCGGCGTCGTTCAGCGTCAGCTTCTCGAGCGCGTCGCGCAGGTCGGGGTAGTCGTCGGAGTCGATCGGGAACAGCCCGCAGAAGACCATCGGCTTGACCTCGCGATAGCCCGGCAGCGCCTCGCTCGCCGCCGCGCCGCCGCCGGCGCGCGCGCGCGTCGTCAACGTGTCGCCGACGCGCAGCAGCGTGACGTCCTTCAGGCCCGTGATCAGATAGCCGACCTCGCCCGCCGCGAGCTGGTCGGTCGGCATCATCTGCGGGCTGAACACGCCGATGTCGTCGATCTCGGCGTGCGTGTCGGTCGCCATCGCGCGGATCGCCTCGCCCTTCTTGAACACGCCGTCGACGACGCGGATGTAGGCGATCACGCCGCGGTACTGGTCGAACTCGGAGTCGAAGATCAGCGCGCGCGGCGCCCCGCCCGGGTCGCCCGCCGGCGGCGGCACGCGCGCGATCAGCTCCTCGAGCACGTCCGCCACGCCCGCGCCGGTCTTGCCGCTGATCTTCAAGATCGACTCCGGCGGCTCGCCGATCAGCTCGCTGACTTCGCCGGCGACGCGCTCCGGCTCGGCGCCCGGCAGGTCGATCTTGTTCAGGCACGGGATCAGCTCGAGCCCCGACTCGACCGCGAGATACGTGTTCGCGACGGTCTGCGCCTCGACGCCCTGCGAGGAGTCGACGACGAGCAGCGCTCCCTCGCACGCCGCGAGCGAGCGCGAGACCTCGTACGTGAAGTCGACGTGCCCCGGCGTGTCGATCAGGTGCAGTTGGTAGGTCTCGCCGTCGCGCGCCGTGTAGAACACGCGCACCGCCTGCGCCTTGATCGTGATCCCGCGCTCGCGCTCGAGATCCATCGAGTCGAGCAGCTGCGCCCTCATGTCACGCGAAGCGACCGTGTGCGTCAGCTCGAGGATCCGATCGGCGAGCGTCGACTTGCCGTGGTCGATGTGCGCGATGATCGAGAAGTTGCGGATCTGCGATTGGTCCATGAGCGGATACAGCGTAGAGGGCGCGCTAGCCTTGTCTCTCCGGCGGATCGCCAACTCGACTATGGATCCCTCGAGATCCAACCGCGGCTACGCGCCGGCCTTCGGGCCGGCGGCCTGTCCAGGTGTCGGGAGTGTCAAGCCGCCCAGGCGATAGACACACAGTCCTGGGACGTATGTAGTAAGCGGCGATCTCTGATCGGGCGCACGCCGGGTGGGCTTCGGCCCACCCGGCCTCTGCTCGGCTCAGGCGGCGTCGGGCGTATCGGGGCGGCGCGCGAGCTGGTTGACGATCAGCCGGTGCACCTGGTGCGCCTCGGGAACGCGCATCGCGAGCACGGCGCGCACGTAGACGAGCAGCCCGGCCGCGCCGGCGGCGCCGACGCTGACGATCTGCGCCGGCAGCGACGTGCCGAGCAGGTCGTCGAGCAACTTCCACACGAGCCACGAGACGCCGGCGAGCAGCGCGGACGCGACGGCGATGCGCACGGTGATCATCGTCGTCTGCGCGCCTTCGAGGCGGCCGTTGAAGCCGACGCGCAGGCGTCGGACCTGCAGGAACGTCATCACCGCGTTCGCCGCGACCGTGCCGATGATCAACCCGGCGATGCCGAACGGCTTGTACAGGCCGATCGAGACGACGATGTCGACGACGATGTTCATCGCCGCCAGTCCGGTCGGGATCCACGGCCGCTGCACGGCGAAGAACGTGCGCGTCAGCAGCAGGTTGAGGCCGCCGAACGGCAGGCTGAAGGCGAACCAGAACAGGGCGATCGCGACGACGTGCGTCGAATGCGCCGAGAAGGCCCCGCGCTGGAACAGCAACCGCACGATCGGCGTCGCGAGCACGATCATGAACGCCGCGGCGGGGATCAACAGCAGGTTGATCTGGCGCATGCCGATGCCGACCGCCCGGCGCATCGCGCCGACGTCGCGGTCGGCGGCCATCCTGCTGAGCGTCGGGAACAGGACGGTCGCGACGGCGACGCTGAACAGTCCCTGCGGCAGCATGTACACGCGGAACGCGTTGTCGATCGCGCGCGGCGCCTCGGCGGAGACGAGCGTGCCGAAGACCGAGTTGATCAGCTGGTCGAGGTTGACGATGCCGAGGCCGATCGTCACCGGGAGCATCAGCGTGAAGACCTGCTTGATGCGCGGATCGCGCCAGTCGATGTGCGGCTGCAGACGAAAGTCGATCCGCCCGAGCGCGCCGGCGGCCATCAGGAACTGCACGAACGTCGCGACGAGGATCGCCGCCGCGTAGAGGTACAACTGCGCTTCTTCGCCGTGGAAGCGCGGGCGCAGGATCAGCAGCAGCAGGAGGATCACGACGTTCCACACGGCCGGCGAGATCGCCGGGATCGAGAAGTGGTCGTAGGACTGCAGGACGCCGACGAGCAAGCCGGTCAGGCCGAGCAGCAGGATCACCGGGAACAGCACCTGCGAGAAGCCAGCCGTCATCCCGTCGAGCACGCCGTTGAACTTGCCGCCGGTGAACAGCGGCATGATCACGCCGGCCGTCAGGATGAAGAAGGCCGTCAGCGCGCCGAGCGCGATCAGCATGATCCAGAACAGCGTCGAGGCCAGCCGGAACGCCTCTTTGCGCCGCCCGCGCTGGAGCAGTTCGGTGAAGACCGGCACGAACGCCGCCGACAGCGCCGCGTTGGCGAACAGGTTCGCGAACAGGTTCGGCACCTGGAAGGCGATCGTGAACGCCGAGAACGGCCCGCGAATGCCAAAGAAGCTCGCCGCCGCGATTTCTCGCACGAGGCCGGCGATCCGCGAGACGCCGGTCGCGATCGAGAAGATCGCCGTGTTGCGCGCGACGCGACCGCCGCCGGGCGGCACGGGAGCGGTCGGTTCCTCCGCGGCGGCTTCAGCGGGCACGGGCAAGGCCGCTATAGTACGGCGCTCCGCGGCGCGCCAGGACCGTTCTGTCTCGCGGCTCGCGCGGCTCTTTTCATGGCTAACATCCACTCACAGAAGAAGCGAATCCTGCGCTCCGAGCGCGAGCGAATCGAGAACCGCCAGTACACGTCGGCGATCAGGACGCACTTCCGCCGGCTCGCGACGCTCGTGCACGACGGCGACGACGCGAGCGCCGATGAGACGCACCGCGAGCTCGTCTCGACGATCGACAAGGCCGTCAAGCGCGGCGCGATTCATCGCAACAACGGCGCGCACAAGAAGTCCCGCGCCGCCCGTCTTCGCGCGAGCAAGTAGCGCCGGACGCGCTCAGCCGGCGATCTTCGCGATCGCGCGAAGCGCAACCGTGTCCTCGCCGAGCGCGGCCGAAGATGAGCGCTCGGAGGCGATCGCGGCGCCGCCGCGCGAGTCGAGCTCGAGGTCGGCGAGCGCGCCGAGCGCGGCGCGCAGGCGCTCGGGGGTGCTGCGCTGGACGTCGGCGATCAGGCGGTCGGCGGCGCGCGAGGGCATGCGCAGGCCGCGCTTGACGGTCGCCGCCGACTCGCCCGCCTGCAGGCGCAGCGAGACGGCGAGCGCGTCGCGCAGGCGCGAGGCGATCAGGTAGACGAGCCCCGACAGGCGCTCGCCCTGCTCGCGCAGGCGCAGGTACAGCCGGGTCGCCTCGCGCTCGTCGCCGCCGACGAGCGCGTCGGCGAGCGCGTACGCGCGAAGCTCGGACGAATGCGCGGCGCGGCGTTCGACCCGCTCGGCGTCGATCGTGCGGGCGGCGGCGGCGCGAGGCTCGCCGCGCTCGGCGCCCGCGGAGCCCTCGCCGTCGGCGCCCTCGTCGCCGTCGTGGCCTTCGAGCGCTAGCTTCTCGAGCTCGCGCAGCAGCCGCTGCTGGCGCTCGCCGACCTGCGCGACGAGCGCGTTGGCGGCGGCGGCGTCGAGCGAGAGGCCGAGCCGCGCGCCGTGCTCGCGCGCCCACTTGGGCAGCTCCCACGGCTTGACGTTGATCTGCGCGACGACCTGCCCGCCGGCGCGCTTGACGGCGTCGTGCAGCGCGGCCGGCGCCTTCGCGCGCGCCTCCTCGCGCGCGAACAGCGCGAGCGTCGTCTCGGGCGGCATCCGCGCGAGCGCCGGCGCGAGGTCGCGCTCGACGTCGGCCTCGCGCCAGCGCTCGACGCCTTCGACGACGATCACGCGCCGCCCGACGGCGAGCGTCAGCGCGGCGAGCGCGCCGGCGACGGCGGCGGGCGTCGCGCGCTCGCCGTCGAGCAGCTCGACGCTCGCGACGCCGCCGTCGGCGTCGGGCCGCTCAGCGAGCGCGCGCAGCCCGGCGCGGCGCTCGGCGAGCGCTCCGTGGTCGTCGCCGTGGATCAGGTACGCGGGCTTCAGCTCGGGCACAAGGGCGAGTCTAGGTGCAGCCGGCGACGAGCTAGAAGCTCACGGTCGATACCGCCGGCCGAACGACGAAGTTGACGAGCTTGCCCGGGACGACGATCGCCTTGACGATCTCGTTGCCGTCGAGATGCGCCTGCACGTTGGGTGCCGCTAGGCACAGCTCCTTCAGCTCGTCGGCGCTCGCGCCTGTCGCGGCCTGTACGCGGTCGCGCAGCTTGCCGTTGACCTGGCAGACGAGCTCGTAGACGTCGCGCTCGAGCAGCTCCTCTTCGGCGCTCGGCCACGACGTCTCCCAGACGCGTTCGCCGGTCAGCCGCTCGAACACGTCGGCGGAGACGTGCGGCGCGAACGGGAACAGCAGCGACGCGCCGGTCGCGAGCGCGAAGCGCAGCATCTCGACGTCGGCCGAGTCGCGCAGCCGCGAGCAGTCGTTGAGCAGCTCCATCACGGCGGCGATCGCCGTGTTGAAAGCGAAGCGACGCAGGTCGCCGCTGACCTTGTCGATCGCCCAGTGCGCCTTGCGCAGCAGCACGAGATCGTCGCCCTGCGCGCCGGCGTCGCCGTGCGGCGGTCCGCTCGCCGCGCCGCCGCGCTCGGCCGTCTCCGCGCCGAGTCGCCAGAGCCGCGAGAGGAAGCGGTGGACGCCGTCGACGCCGGCGTCCGACCAGTCGGCGTCCTGGTCGGGCGGCCCGACGAACAGGATGTAGCAGCGCGCCGCGTCGGCGCCGACGCGCTCGACGATCGACGCGGGCGAGACGACGTTGCCGCGCGACTTGCTCATCTTGGCGCCGTCCTTCGTGACCATGCCTTGCGTGAACAGCGCCTGAAACGGCTCCTGGAAGTCGAGATGGCCGAGATCGGCGAGCGCCTTGCAGAAGAAGCGCGCGTACATCAAGTGCAGGATCGCGTGCTCGACGCCGCCGATGTACTGGTCGACGGGCATCCACTCGCGCAGCGCGTCGGGGTCGAACGCGGCGAGGTCGTTGTGCGGGTCGCAGTAGCGCAGGAAGTACCACGAGGAGTCGACGAACGTGTCCATCGTGTCGGTCTCGCGCCGCGCGCGACCGCCGCAAGCGGGGCAGTTAGTGCTGACCCAGTCCTCGACGGCGGCGAGCGGCGAGCGGCCCTTCGGCGTGTAATCGTCGATCTCGGGCAGCTGCACCGGCAGCTGGTCGTCGGGCACGGGCACGACGCCGCAGTCCTCGCAGTAGAGGATCGGGATCGGCGCGCCCCAGTAGCGCTGGCGCGAGACGAGCCAGTCGCGCAGCCTGTAGTTGACGGACGCGTGGCCGTTGCCTTCGCGATCGAGCCAGCGGACGATCTCGGCGAGCGCGTCGCGGTTGGGCAGGCCGTCGAAGTCGGAGCCGCAGTTGACGAGCACGCCGTCGCCGGTGTATGGCAGCGCGTCGTCGTCGGCGGCGTCGCTGCCGCCGGCCGGCTCGATCACGCGGCGGATCGGCAGGTCGAAGGCGCGTGCGAACGCGTGGTCGCGCTCGTCGTGCGCGGGCACGGCCATGATCGCGCCGGTGCCGTACTCCATCAGCACGTAGTCGGCGACGTACATCGGGATCTGCTCGCCGTTGACGGGGTTCGTCACGCGGCGCCCGAGCGGCACGCCGGTCTTCGGCCGCTCGACGTCGCCGCGCTCTTGGTTTGACTCGTTGAGCGCGACGTTGACGTACTCGCGCACTTCGTGCTCGTGCTCGGTGCCGTGCGCGAGGCGCAGCACGTCGGGGTGCTCGGGCGCCATCACGAAGAACGTCGCGCCGAACAGCGTGTCGGGGCGCGTCGTGAAGACGGGGTAGTCGATCGCGAGCTCGTCGCAGCGGAACGTCACCTCGGCGCCCTCGGAGCGGCCGATCCAGTTGCGCTGCATCGTCTTGACGTTCGCCGGCCAGTCGATCGTCTCGAGGTCGCCGAGCAGCCGCTCGGCGTAGTCGGTGATGCGCAGGAACCACTGCTCGAGCTGGCGCACCTCGACGAGATGCCCGCAGCGCTCGCAGCGCCCGTCGGCGTCGACTTGCTCGTTGGCGAGCACGGTCTGGTCGTGCGGGCACCACTTGACGGCCGCCTCCTTGCGGTAGGCGAGGCCGGAGCGGAACAGCTCGAGGAAGATCCATTGCGTCCAGCGGTAGTAGCTGGGTTCGTGCGTCGCGAGCTCACGCGACCAGTCGATCGAGATTCCCCACGACCGAAACTGGCGCTGGAAGGAGGCGATCGAGACAGCCGTCGAGAGGCGCGGATGCTCGCCGGTCTTGATCGCGTGGTTCTCGGCGGGCAGACCGAACGCGTCGTAGCCCATCGGGTGCAGCACGCGACGCCCGAGCCGGCGGTGGAAGTGCGCGATCGCGTCGCCGACGGAGTACGTCTTCAGGTGGCCGATGTGCGGCTCGCCGCTCGGATACGGGAGCATCTCGAGCACGTAGGAATCGTTCGCGTGAGCGGCGGCGTCGTGCGTGTTGGCGACCTCCCACGTGCGCTCCTCGGCCCAGATGTCCTGCCAACGCGCCTCGATCTCGTGGGGGTCGTATTGAAGGGCGGTCATCGCGCCGCAGATTAGCGGTCGCTTGGGTGGCTAACGTCTCGCGAGGCTCACCTACGAGGTCGGGCCGCGCCGGCGGCGTCACCGGGCGGAGCGCAGAGCGGCGGTGAGTTCACGGCACGCGGGCGAGCGCGTCGTCGCCGGCGATGAAGCGGCTGTTGCGGCGCAGCAGCGCGACGATCTCGGCGGGCGCCTTGTCGGGCGAGCCGGCGTCGAACGGCGGCTGCGGGTCGTACTCGATGCCGAGCTGGATCGCCTGCGCGACGGCGTCGCCGGCGACGCGCGCGGCGAGCGCGAGCGCCATGTCGATGCCGGCGGAGACGCCGGCGGCGGTGACGAGCTTGCCGTCGAAGACGACGCGCTCGGAGACGGCGTCGGCGCCGAGCTCGCGCAGTGTCTCGATCGCGAGCCAGTGGCCGGTGGCGCGCTTGCCGTCGAGCAGGCCGGCGGCGGCGAGGATCAGCGAGCCGGTGCAGACGGACGTCGTCCACGTGCTCGTCTCGTGCGCGGCGCGCAGCCAGTCGAGCGCCGAGCGGCCGGCGCGCGCGGCGACCTCGCCGGGGCCGCCGGGGACGAGCACGATCTCGGGCGCGCGAACGTCGGCGAGCGAGCGCTCGGCGTGCAGGGTGAGCATGCCGTTGTCGGTGCGTACGGGTCCTGGCTCGGCGGCGACGAAGGTGACGCGAGCGCCGGGGATCCGGCTGAGCACCTCATAGGGGCCGATCGCGTCGAGCGCCGTGAACCCGTCGTACAGGAGGATCGCTGTGTTCATCTGCTTGGCTCCTTTTCGATGATCGATCGACGGCCGCCGTGCGAGCGGCGGTGCGCGGCGTCCGCGGGGCGAACGCCGCCTGCTTGAAAGCGGCGGCGGTACTCGGCGGGCGCGACGTCGAGCGCTCGCAGGAACGCGCGGCGCATCGTCTCGGCGGCGCCGAAGCCACAGGCGGCGGCGACGCGAGCGATCGGCTCGGCGGTGTCCTCGAGGCGCCGCCGGGCGGCCTCGAGGCGGACGCGCTCGACGTAGCGCGCGGGCGTCACGCCGGTCTCGGCGCGGAACGCACGCGCGAAGTGGCGCGCGCTCATGTTCGCGCGCGCGGCCATCGCGTCGACGGAGTGATCGCCGGCGACGTCGTCGAGGATGCTCCGCTGGACCTCGCGCAGCGGCTCGCGCGCGGGCTCTTGCGCGGCGAGCGTCGCGCTGAACTGCGACTGGCCGCCGGGGCGGCGCAGGAACATGACGAGGTGGCGCGCGATCGTCAGCGCGGCGTCGCGGTCGTGGTCGCGCTCGACGAGCGCGAGCGCGAGGTCGATGCCGGCGGTGACGCCGGCCGACGTCCAGATGTTGCCGTCGCGCACGAAGATCGGGTCGGGGTCGACGCGCACGTCGGGATGCAGGCGCGCGAGCGCGGCGGCGGCGGCCCAGTGCGTCGTCGCGCGGCGACCGGCGAGCAGGCCGGCGGCGGCGAGCACGAACGCGCCGGTGCAGACCGACGCGGTGCGCCGTGAGCGCGCGGACGCGTCGGCGACCCACTCGAGCAGACGAGCGTCGGCCGACGCGGCGCGCGCGCCGCGGCCGCCGGGAACGATCAGCGTGTCGATCCGCTCGGGCGCGTCGAGCAGCGAGCCGTCGGGGACGAGCGTCAAGGCGCTCGACGTGCGGATCGGAGCGCCGTCGGCGCTGAGCGTGCGGATCGTGTAGCCGCCTGGCACGGCGCGCGAGTCGGATCGCCGCGCGCCGGGGGCAGCGGCGAGAGCGGCGTCGAGCAGGCGGTTGGCGGTGGCGAAGACCTCGATCGGACCGCTGACGTCGAGGCTCTGGACGTCGTCGAACAGCAGCACTGCGATCGTTCGCGTGTCAGCGGGGTTGGACATGCGCCGATCATCGCCCAGACGGCGCCTGTCCGCAAGGACGGATTTCCCATGATTTCTGCCAAGGAGCTGCGCAAGACCACGCTCGTCGCAAGGCGTGCGCGAGGTCTACGATGAGCGGATGGAGCGTCAGTCGGGGGCAGGCGGCGGCGGGACGATCGAGCGCGAGACGCTCGAGGCGACGCCGGCGCGCGTGGCGTCGATCGTCGAGGCGGCGGAACGCGCGGCGAGCGAGCTGCGCGAGCAGGCCGAGGCGCGCGCACGCGAGCGAATCGCGGAGGCGGATCGGGCGGCGGCGAACCGCGTGCGCGCGGCGGAGGAGGAGGCCGAGGAGCTGCTGCACGAGGCTCGCGCCCGGGCGGAGACAGCGCGCAACCACGCGGTTGCCGACGTCGGCGCGATCCACGCCGAGGCGGAGCGCGTCAGAGCGGAGGCGCACGTAGAGGCCGAACGCGTGCGCGAGCGTGCGCAGGCGGACGCCGAGGCGCGGGCCGAGCGCGCGATCTCCGCGGGCGGCAAGGACGTCGAGAAGCTGCGCGCCGACGCGCTCGAGCAGGCGCAGCGCGTGCGCGCGAAGGCGCGCGAGGACGCGCGCGAGATCGTCGGCGAAGCGCACGTCGTCGCGCGCGAGGTGCTGCGCGATGGAGGCGAGCTGTCGCGCAACTTGCGCGAGCTGTCGGCGTCGCTGCGCAACAACGCCGAGCGCCTGCTGCGCGACGTGCGCCTCGCGCACGGCAGCATGACGGCGCGCCTCGACCAGACGAGCCCGAGCGGCGGCGTCGGCGCGGGCCGGGGCGGCGCGAGCGGCGGCGTCGGCGACGCACGCCGGCTCGACGACGGCGACGACGACCTGGAGGTGCCGGAGTTCATTCCGCCGGAGTGAGGTTGCGTAGTCGCGCGCGGCCGAGCGCGCACGCGCGGTCTCGCAGACAACACGCTGCGGTTGCGCGCCAAGCGCAGCCGACATCGGCCGAACCTCGTGCGCTCGACGGCTACACTTTTCCTGACGCATTCCGGGGCTATAGCTCAGCTGGGAGAGCGCTACCGTGGCACGGTAGAGGTCGTCGGTTCGAGCCCGACTAGCTCCACTCCATCTAATTTGCAGCGAATTCCTTGAGCACGTTCTTATCGGTGGTGGAACCGTGTGAGTACCGCCGGGAAAGCTGTGCGCAGCGGTTCGACTTGAGGTCGGTTTGGCTCCATGGACAGTTGTCTACCGGTACTGCGGTCCGCGAGGGCCCTCGGCCGTCGGATCTTTTCAAAGCGTGGTCAATATCTCGACGTCATTTCCGTCGCGCATCGCGCGGATGCTCGAGTCGAACGTGATCAGGCGCACCCCGCGGCGACGGGCAAGTGTCAGTAGGTGCGCGTCTGTGACCTGCCGATAGCCAGCGATCGACGGCACGTCACTGTCGCTCATTGAGACGTCATCGGTCAGGAAGCGATGATCGGGGTGCGCGCGCAATGCTGAAAGCACCTCACGTGCCGCATCGACGCCGATCGCGCTTGGCAGCACGATCGGGTTGGACGACACGCGCACGAAGCCGCTCTCTGTGATCGGGCACGTCGCCCATCCCGCGGAGCCGTTCGCCGTGAACCATGCGCGCATCGCCGCATGGTGGACGTGGGAGTCCCAAGCCAGCGCGACGAGCGCGTTGACGTCCAGCAGCCCCACCGGGAAGCTCAATCCTCGTCGAGTGCTCGCTGCACCATCTCTGGCGTGATTGGCGGCGTACCCGCCGGCACACGGATGACCGGCAGTCCGTCGTCAGCCTCAACTCGAGCGGGGGTCAGTCCTCGACGAGCAAGCTCGGAGATAACGGAGCCGAGCGAGCGGCGCTCCCCAGCGGCAAGCTGCCGCGCAACCGCGACCACATCCTCGTCGATATTCAAGGTCGTCCGCACAAAATGATGTTAGCGCATCATCGCATCACCGGTGGCGTCGGTCCGCCCGCGCGAGCCGCCGAGCAGGATCTGATAAGCGCTCACACCGCCGGCACGCTAGCGTCGTCAGTCGTGCCCGCCCGCCCGATGCGTGAGGTCCGAGTGGCGCGCAACGCCGTCGCCGGCGTCTTTGTCCGTGCGCTTGGCCGGCGTCAAACAGGAAAGGAGCCTCACCGGTGAAGACAATGACTTGCAAGGACTTGGGGGGACCGTGTGACCTGCCGCATCACGGAAAAAGCGCCAATGACGTGATCAAGGCACAGGATTCCCACCTGAAGGAGATGGTCGCGAACGGCGACGACTCGCACAAGGCCGCCTTGGCGGAGATGCAAGGTAGGTGGAAGCACCCACTGTCGGGAATGGGGTGGTACAGAAGGACGAAGCGCGAGTTTGCCGCTCTGCCTGAAGACTGATGCGGTGCACGAGCGTCGCCGACGTCTTCACCTCAGAGCGTCACGACCCCCGGGTGCAGGATCTCCGGGTCATGGCCGGGGACGACCGCCAAACCGGCGTCGCGCATCGCTCGCAGTCGCTCCGCCGAACGCCGCTGCTGCTCGTGGTCGTCGGCGAACAACGGAAAGCGGTGGTCGTCGAAGCCGGACGCGAAGTGCGCCACGTCGGCGCCGAGCACGACGTCGCCGATTCGCACCGACTGGTGGCCCGGCGTGTGGCCGGGCGTCAGGAGGAGCTCGACGCTGCCGTCGCCGAGCAGGTCGACGTCGCCGTCTACGAGGATCACCTCGCGACCGTCCTCGCCCGTATAGTCGCCCGGTAGGAAAACGTTGCGTCGCACCGCCGCGTCGTCGTGCCCGGCCTCCCATTCGCTGCGTTGAATCACGACCGGCACCGACGTCGGGATCAGGCGCAGCCCGCCGACGTGATCCCAGTGCAGATGCGTCAAGACGACCTTCGTCAGCGTGTCGACGTCGATCTGCTCGGCGACGCTCCGCTCCTGCTCGAGCCCGAACACGCCGAACACGTCCGGACGGTCGTAGTAGGCGGCCGGATCGTCGATCGCGCCCGGGTTCAGGCCGGTGTCGATCAAGATCCTCTCGCTCGCCGTCTCGAGGACATACGCCGGCACCGGATAGCGGAACGCTCGGTCGAGATCGTCGCCCGCGCGAAAGAGGCCCGCCGGCGCCGTGAACCACCCGACGTTCAATCGTTCGAGCTTCATCGTGCTCAGCCGAGCGGTTCGCCGGCGTTGAGCCGGTTGCCGTCGGGATCGGTCACCGACGTTCGCCGCACGACGCCGCCGACGCTCTCGATCGGCTCCGCCTGCACCCCGCGCTCGGCGAGCCCCGCGCAGAACGCATCGAGGTCGTCTACCAGCAACGTGTTCAACGCCGTTCCCGCGCGCGGCGGATCGGCGATCACGTAGACCCACCCCGTGTCCGTCACGCGCCACGCGGCCTCGGCGGCGTTCGGCAGCAGCTCCGGCGGCGAGCCGAAGAAGCGCGTGTACCACTTGATCGCCGCGTCGCGGTCGGCGACCGGGATGCCGGCGAACACGTGCGTCAGGCTCATCATCGACGATGTTCCCATACGCGCCGACGCGCGCAACTCCGGCCGCGCTCGCGAGGCGAGCCGGCGTACACTTACAGCGACCCGCCCGAGAAACGAGGAGGTCGAGATGAACAGCCAACTGCCGCCCGGACCGCGCGCGCCGAGCGTGCTGCAGACGCTCGGCTGGTGGAGCCGGCCCGCCGCCTACCTCGATCGCTGCCGCGCGCGCTACGGCAAGCGCTTCACGATCCGCCTGCTCGGGCAGTCGCCGTTCGTGATCATCTCCGACCCTGACGAGATCAAGCAGATCTTCACCGCCCCGCCCGACGTGCTGCACCCCGGCGAGGGCGCGCAAATCCTCGAGCCGGTGATCGGCCCGAGCTCGGTGATCCTGCTCGACGAGGGCCCGCACATGCGCCAGCGCAAGCTGCTGCTGCCGGCGTTCCACGGCGAGAAGATGCAGCGCCTCGCCGGCCTGATGTCGGAGCTCGCCGAGAACGAGGTCGCCTCGTGGCCACTCGAGGAGCCGATCGCGCTGCACCCGCGCGTGCAGCGCCTCACGCTCGAGGTGATCCTGCGCGCCGTCTTCGGACTCGAGCGCGGCTCACAGCTCGACGAGTTGCGCGACCTGATGACAGAGCTGCTCGCGTTCGGCGAGAGCCCGCTCTCGCTGCTGCCGCCGGCCCAGCGCCTGCTCAAAGGCCGGGGGCCGGTGGGGCGCCTGGAACGCGCCCGTACGCGCTCGGACGAGCTGATCTACGCGCTGATCGATGAGCGTCGCGCGCACGGAGCCGATGGCGAGGACGTGCTCTCGCTGCTGCTCAGCGCGCGCGACGAAGACGGCGAGCCGATGACGCCCGCCGAGATGCGCGACGAGCTCGTCACGGCGCTCGTCGCCGGACATGAGACGACGGCGTCGCAGCTCGCGTGGGCGTTCGCGCAGATCGCACGCGACGACCGCGTCCAGACGCGGCTGCACGCCGAGCTCGACGACGGCTCCGACGACGCGTACCTGGCGGCGACGATCAACGAGATCCTGCGTCGCCGGCCGGTCTTGCCGAACGCCGAGCCGCGGCTCGTGAAGAAGCCGATCGAGATCGGCGGGATCGAGTACCAGCCCGGCGTCGTGCTGTTCGCGAGCGCGCACCTGCTCCATCACGACCCCGCGATCTACCCCGAACCGCGCGCGTTCAGGCCCGAGCGGTTCCTCGACAAGGCGCCCGGCACGTACACGTGGACCCCGTTCGGCGGCGGCCGGCGTCGCTGCCTCGGCGCGAGCTTCGCGCTGCTCGAGATGAAGCTCGTGCTGCGCGCCGTGCTCTCGCGCTACGCGTTGCGCCCGGCGAGCGACGCGCCGGAGACGACGCGCCGGCGCGGCATCACGTTCAGCCCGTCACGCGGCAGCCGCGTGATCCTCGTGCCGCGTGCCGGCGCCGGCGCCGGCGCAGCCTCGCCCGAGGTCGCGTCCGGCGTCGCCGTCGCCGCGTAGCGACGAACCGCCGCTCGCCGGGTCGCCTCGCGCTGGGCTCGCTCCGCGACTACTGGCCGATCGGCTCGCGCGCGAGCTCGTGGCGCACGCGCTCGCGCGAGTCGGCGTAGCGGATCGCCTCGTACGCGATCAGCGCGAGCAGCAGCGCCGCGACGATCGCGAGCGTCGTCAGCGCCGAGATCGAGCCGGTCGCCGGCAGCAGCGCGAGCAGCACGATCGCGCAGAGCAGGCGTCGCATGCTGAGCGTGCGCATGTTGCGCAGACGGAACGCGACGTGCGCGAGCAGGTACAGCGCCGTCCCGCCGAGCAGCGCCGCCGCCGGCACGAGCGCGAGCGAGCGATCGACGTGCTCGAGCGTCACCTTCAAGCCGACCGCGAGCAATGCGACGCCGGCGACCATCGGAAAGTGCATGTACGAGTAGGAGTCACGCGCGATCCCATTGCGCTCGCGTCCGGGCGCCGCTTTCGCGAGCCGTCGGCGTGCGACGATCGCGGTCACGTCGAAGTAAACCCACCACAGCGCCGCCGCGACGACGACGCCAAGCGCAGCGGCGACGACCACGCCGGCGCCGATCGCCGCTTTCGCGCCCACTCCGAGCGCGACGATCGACTCGCCGAGCGCGATGATCACGATTGCTCCGTGGCGCTCGGCGAAGTGCGCCGGAACGAGCTTCCAGCCATCCTGGCCGAACAGGAACGGGCCGCCCATGTCGAGCAGCAGCGCGAGCCCCCAGATCGCGACGCGCGCGTCGCCGGACATCGCCGCGGCGACGAACAGCAGCCCCGCGCCGACCGCCGTGCTCACGGCGAGCCCGAGCACCGACTGGCGCAGCGCGCGATCGTCGCGGCTCGCGAGCATGAACAGGAAGATGTGCGCCGCGCGCACGACCGCGTACGCGCACGCGAACAGCAGCCCCTCCGAGCCGAACGCCCCCGGCACGCAGAGCGCCGCGACGAGGAACGCCGCCATCGCGACGAACATCGTCAGGCGCACGGCGCCCTCCTCCGGGTCGACGACGCTCGTCAGCCACGCGTAGCCGACCCACGACCACCACAGCACGCCGAGCACGAGCACGCCCTTGAGCATCCCGCCCCACGTCGGCGTGCGCACGATCAGCGTCGTGCACTGCGTCAGCGCGAGCACGAACACGAGGTCGAAGAACAGCTCGAGCGGCGTCACGCGCTCGTCGTCGCGCAGCGTCGCTTTGACACGGTGTGACTCGCTCCCCCGGTCCGACTGACTCGAGCGGTGCGCGCTCACGCGCGCATCTTCGCATTCGGGCGCCAGGCGTCTCCGACCGGAGCGCTCAGGCGCTGCCGGCGACGCGCGACGGCGCCTCGCCCCACAGCTCCTCGAGACGGTAGAACGAGCGCGCGTCGGGCGTGAAGATGTGCACGACGACATCGAGATAGTCCATCAGGATCCAGTCGGCGCGACCGGCGCCCTCGACCCGTCGCGGTAGCGTGCCGTGCGCTCGCTTGAGCCCCTCGTGGATGCCGTCGTGGATCGCTTTCGTCTGGCGCGTCGTGTTACCCGAGCAGACCACGAAGTAGTCGGTGGAGTCGAGCACTCCACGCAGGTCGAGCTCGACGATCTCGACCGCCTTCTTGTCGTCCGCGAGGCGCACGATCTCCGCCAGCAGCTCCTCCCCCCTCACCGGCTCGCCTCTCGCGCGCGCGTACCGTAGAGACCGTGCTCGGCGATGTAGCCGGCGACGCCGGGCCCGACCAGCTCCTCGAGCGGCTCGCCGGCCGCGGCGCGCTCGCGCACGAGCGAGGAGGAGACTTCGACCAGCGGCGACTCGAGGAAGCGCACGCGCGACTCCGACGGCGCCAGCGGCTCCAGCGCGGCTATCACGCTGCGACGGTCCGCGCCGGGGCGCGCGGCGACCGCGACGTCGGCCAGCTCGAACAGCCGCCGCGGTTCGTGCCACGCGGGGATCGTCGCCGCGATGTCGGCGCCGACGATCAACGTCAGCTCGGCCTCCGGGTGGCTCGCATGGATGGCGTCCAAGGTATCCACGGTATAGGACGGCCCGTCGCGTTCGAGCTCCAGCGCGCAGACCTCGACGCGCGCGACGCCGGCGAGCAGCAGCCGGCACATCTCCAGCCGCCGGTCCGCACCTGGCTCGCGCTCGACCGGCTTGTGCGGCGGCCAGCGCGCCGGCGTCAGCACGACGCGCGACAGCGACAGCTCGCGCAGCGCGTGCTCGGCGATCGCGAGATGGCCGACGTGCGGGGGGTTGAACGTGCCGCCGACGACGCCAAGCGAGCGCAGCGCCTCGCGGCCGGCGCGAGGCTCAGGCGCGAACGTGTCCGTCGCCCTCCACGAGGTACTTGAACGTGCACAGCTCACGCAGCCCGATCGGCCCCCGCGCGTGCAGCTTCTGCGTCGAGTTGCCGATCTCCGCGCCCATCCCGAACTCGCCGCCGTCGGTGAAGCGCGTCGACGCGTTGACGTACACGCACGCCGCGTCGACGCCTAGCTGGAACGCGCGGGCGGCGCCGGTGTCGCGTGTGACGATCGCCTCGGAGTGACCGCTGCCGTAGCGACCGACGTGCTCGATCGCGTGCTCGACGGAGTCGACGACGCCGACTGCGAGCGTCAGCGACAGGTACTCGCTCGCCCAGTCCTCGTCCGTCGCCGCCTGCACGAGCGCCGAGTCCGTCAGCGACGCCTCGCTCTCGAGCGGCGAGCCGGCGCCGCCCGGACGCTCCCGCTCGCGCTCGTCGCGCGCGAGCTCGAGCACGCGCTCGTCGCCCCGCACGACGACGCCGGCGTCGGTCAGCGAGCGCACGATCCGCGGCACGAAGCTCGGCGCGAGCTCGGCGTGGACGAGCAGCGTCTCGACCGCGTTGCACACGCCGGGGCGCTGAAGCTTCGCGTTGAGCACGATCGCCTCCGCCTGCGCCTCGTGCGCCGAGGCGTCGACGTACACGTGGCAGTTGCCCGACGCCGCGTAGATCACCGGCACCGTAGCGACCGCCTGCAGGGCCTCCTTCAGCCCCTCGCCGCCGCGCGGGATGATCAGGTCGACGCTCTCGCGCTGCGTCGCCAGCTCGGCCAGCTCGGCGCGCCCGCCGCCCGCGACGAGGCTCACGCTGCCCCCCGGCAGGCCCGCCGCAACGGCCGCCTCCGAGGCGATCCGCGCGAGTGCGGCGTTCGAGTGCTCGGCGGAGGAGGAGCCGCGCAGCACGATCGCATTGCCCGACTTCAGGCACAGCGCCGCAGCGTCGATCGTCACGTTCGGACGCGCCTCGTAGACGACCG
Source organism: Solirubrobacteraceae bacterium (assembly GCA_035486335.1). Lineage (GTDB taxonomy): Bacteria > Actinomycetota > Thermoleophilia > Solirubrobacterales > Solirubrobacteraceae > Palsa-744. The sequence goes on along the minus strand of DATHND010000041.1, from coordinate 4,846 downwards.
CGACGACGCCGAGCGGGACGCGCACCTTGCGCACGTCAAGGCCGTTTCGCAGGCGCCGCCCTTCGATCACCTCCCCCACCGGGTCCGGCAGCGCCGCGATCTGCCTGACCGCACGCGCGACCTGAGCGACGCGCTGCTCGTCGAGGCGCAGCCTGTCGAGCAGCGCCGCGCCGATCTCGTCTTCGGCGCCGAGCTGCATGTCGCGCTCGTTCGCGACGAGGATCTCCCCAAGGCGCTCTTCGAGCGCCGTCGCGATCGCCTCCAGCGCCGTGTCCTTGACGGCGCTGTCCAGGCGCGCGAGCACGCGCGAGGCGCGCTTTGCGGCGTCGCAGACGTCTGCGACCGATGCGACGGCGGTGCCCATGGCCACTACAGGGTACGACCCTCGCGCTGGGGTGCGACCCTCGCGCCCGACGTGCGACCCGAGCGCTGGGCATGTCGCTCGCGCTGGGGTACGACGCTCGCGCTGGCGTGCGCTCAGTCGACGACCAGGTAGTCGCGGTGCACAGCCTCCTCGCTCGCGCGCGGGAACAGCTCGCGCACGGCGACCGACTTCAGCCCCTGCACGCGCCGAAGCTCGTCGGCGGAGTAGTTGCTGATGCCCTTCGCCACAGGCCTCAGCCGTCCGCCCGAGGAGCCGTCGCGCTCGATGATCTCGACCGCGTCGCCCGCGTCGAACTCGCCCCGCACGTCGCTGACGCCGACCGGAAGCAGGCTGGCGCTCCCCTCGCGCAGCGCGCGCGCGGCGCCCTCGTCGACGATCACCTGACCGCGCGTCGGCTTGGCGTACTTCAGCCACAGCTTGAACGAGCTGTAGCGCGCTTCGCGCGCCGGGAAGCGAGTGCCGGCACGCTCGCCCGCGAGCACCGCGCGCAGCGCGTCCGGGCGCACACCGTTGCAGATCGTCGTCTGAATCCCGGCGGCCGTCGCCATGTCGGCGGCGACGACCTTCGAGCGCATCCCGCCGGAGCCGAGCGGCGAGGTCGTGTGGCCGATCTCGAGCCGCTCGACGCTGCCGAAGTCGTCGATCTCGCGCACGATCCTCGCGTCGGGGTAGATCCGCGGGTCGGCCGTGTAGAGGCCGTCGATGTCGGTCAGCAGGACCAGCTCCTCAGCCGAGATCAGCACCGCGACCTGCGCGGCGAGGAAGTCGTTGTCGCCGAACGAGATCTCGTCGGTCGCCGTCGTGTCGTTCTCGTTGATCACCGGCAGCACGCGCCACTCCAGCAGCGTCGTCAGCGTCTGGCGCGCGTTGAGGTAGTGCGTGCGCGCGCTCATGTCGAAGAACGTCAGCAGCACCTGCGCGCTGGTCACGCCGAGCTCGCGCAGCAGCTCGTCGTAGATCCGGTAGAGCTTGCCCTGCCCGACCGCGCTCGCCGCCTGCAGCTCTCTGATCGAGCTCGGTCGCTGCCCGAGCCCCATCACGCGCATCCCGCGCGCGATCGCGCCGCTCGTGACGACGATCACCTCGCCGCCGCGCGCGTGCAGCTCGGCGAGCGCCTTGCAGACGCCGCGCAGGACCTCGACGCGCGGCTCGCCGTCGCTCCCCGCGACGACGCTCGAGCCGAGCTTGACGACGACGCGCCTCATGCGATGGAGCTTATGCGTCCGGATCGAGCTCGAATACCGAGCCGGCGATCTCGATCTCGTCGCCCGGCTGAAAGCCCTCGGCCTGCAGCGCCCTGAGCACGCCGATCCGACGCAGACGTCCCTCGAAATGCGCCATCGCGTCCTCGTTCTCGACGTCGTAGCGTGCGAGCAGGCGCTCGATCCCGCGCCCGCGCACGGCGAACGCGCGCGGGCCGAGCCGCTCGACCTGGAAGCCGCTCGCGTCGGCCGGGCGGAAGACCATGTGCTCAGCCAGCTGCTCGACCGCGCCCGCGCCCTGCGCATCCGTCCCGTGCGCCTCGGTTCCGTCGCCCGTGGCGCTCGCCGGAGAACCGGCGGCGGGCACGCCGCGCAGCAGCTCGCTCGCGAGCTCACCCAGGCCCGCGCCCGTCGCGCTCGACGTCGCGATCACCGGCGTCTGCTCGCCGAGCCGCTCGCGCCACTCGGCGACCGCCTCGCGCACGCGCCGCCCGTCGAGCAGATCGCACTTCGACAGCGCGAGGATCCGCGGCAGCCGCGACAGGCGCTCGTCGTGCGCCGCCAGCTCGCGCTCGATCGTCGCGTGGTTGACGACCGCGTCTGCGTCCTCCTCGCCGCTCAGCTGCGGCGCGACGTCGAGCACGTGCACGAGCAGGCGCGTGCGCTCGACGTGCGCGAGAAAGTCGTGGCCGAGGCCGGCGCCGTCGCTGGCGCCCTCGATCAGCCCCGGGATGTCCGCGAGCACGAGCTGGCGGTCGTCGCCTTCGAGCACGCCGAGCACCGGCGAGAGCGTCGTGAACGGGTAGTCGGCGACCTTCGGCGCCGCGCGCGTCAGGCGCGCGAGCAGCGAGGACTTGCCGGCGTTCGGCAGCCCGACGAGCCCGACGTCGGCGAGCAACTTCAGGCGCAGCTCGAGCCAGCCCGCTTCGCCGGGCAAGCCGCGCTCGGCGAAGCGCGGCGCCTGGCGCGTCGGCGTCGCAAAGCGCTTGTTGCCCTTGCCGCCCGGCCCGCCGCGCGCGACCGTCGTGCGCTGCCCGTCGGCGAGCAGCTCCCAGCGACGCCCCGCGAGATCCTCCCCGTCCTCGGCCGGCGCCGAGATCTGCGTGCCCGGCGGCACGGCGATCTCGAGCGTGCGTCCGTCGGCGCCGTGACGCTGCGCGCCTTCGCCGTGCCCGCCGCGCCCCGCGCGGTAGTGCGCCTTGCGCCGGAACTCCTGCAGATCGCGCAGCGACTCGTCGCACACGAGCACGACCGCGCCACCGTGGCCGCCGTCGCCTCCGTCGGGACCGCCGCGCGGCACGTGCGCTTCGCGGCGAAAGCTCGTCGAGCCGTCGCCGCCGGCGCCCGCCTGGACGTGGATCCTCGCGCGATCATGCAGCATCTCGCGACCAATCCTGACAGTCGCCGGGCGGCGCGCAGCGGGCCGACGCAGGATCGATCGCCCGTGCGGCGTTCGCGCTAAGCGACGTCGGCCGGGACGACGATGACCGTGCGCCCGCGACGACCGGTCGTGAACTGCACCGTGCCGGCGGCGCGCGCGTACAGCGTGTCGTCCTTGCCGATGCCGACGCCCGGACCTGGCCGGAAGCGGGTGCCGCGCTGGCGCACGATGATCTCGCCGCCCGCGACTGTCTGGCCGGCGAACGTCTTCACGCCGAGCCGCTGCGCGTTCGAGTCGCGCCCGTTGCGGCTCGAGCCGAGCCCCTTCTTATGAGCCATCTGACGGCTCCTCCTTCGCTTTTGCGCTCTGCGCTTTCGGTTTGGCCGTTTTTGCCGTCGGTTTGGCCGTTTTCGGCGTGGCCTTCGCGGCAGCCGGTTTGTCTGCGGCCGGTTTGGCGGCGGCGGGTTTCGCTTTCGCCGACGGTTTCTCGCCTGCGTCGCCCGTGACCGCTTTCGCCGTCGGTTTCGCGGCGGCTTTGTCCGACGGAGCCGGCGCCTTCGCCGCAGGCTCCTTCGCCGGCGCCGCCTTCGCCGCCGGCGCTTTCGCTTTGCCGTGCGCGATCTCCGTGACCTCGATCTGCGTGAGGTCCTGGCGGTGGCCGGTGCGGCGCTTGTAGCCGCGCTTCGGCTTGAACTTGAACACGCGCAGCTTCTCACCGCGCACGTGCGCGAGCACCTTCGCCGTGACCTGCACCGACTCGAGGCCGGCCTTGTCGAACACGGCCTCCTCTGAGCGGTAGAGGATCGGCTCGAGCTTCACGTTCGAGCCCTCTTGCACCGCGAGACGCTCGACGAGCAGCCGCTGGCCGCGCTCGACGCGGTACTGCTTGCCGCCGGTCTTCACGATCGCGTACATGTCTGTATCGGTTCCGTTCTCTTGCCTTGCGAGGCGCCGCGGTCGGCCGCTGTGCGAGGAGATCTACTCCGGCGTCGCGGGTGCCTTGGCAGCGGAACGGCGTCGCCCGCCCCTGCGGCCACGACGCCGAGGTTTCGATTGTAGGCCATCCGCGGCGGCGTCGCCCGGCTGCGCCTCGGCGTCCACCGCGTCCTTCGGCGCAAGCTCCTGCTCGGGCTCGGAGTCGACCGCCGTCGGCGACTCGTGCAGCCCCGCTTCGCGGCGCGCGTCGGCGTCCTCGCTGTCGGCCGGCGCGCGCCGGCCGCGCGCGCGCGATCGCGCACGTTCACCGGCGCGCCCGCCCTCGCCCGAGCCCGACGCGCGACGTCCGCCACGAGCGCCGTTGCGCGAGGAGCTCGACCGCGTCGGCGGACGCATCACCTCACCGGACTCGTCGAGCAGGAAGGCGCTCGCCGCCGTGCGCCCGACCTGATCGATCCGCACCATCCGCTTCGTCCCGACCTCCGACGCGGCGCCGGCGATCGAGATGATGTAGCCGTCGATTTTCGCAACCGCATCGTCGACGTCGTACATGTGCGGCTCGACGATCTCGACCAGCACCTCATCGCCCTGGCGGAACGGCAACGCGCGCTCCTCGACCTCCTCGCGCGTCCCCTCGAACGTGATCGCGAAGTGGTCGAGGACGAGCCCTTCCGAGCCCTCGAACAGGAACGACTTGCCCGTCTCGGACTCGAGCGCATGCAGCACGCGCGAGCCGTGGCCGGTGAACTCGGTGCTCACGCGCGGGTTGATCTGCACGAGGAACGCCTCGACGTCTGCGTGTTCGGCGGCGATGTCGCGCAGGCGCCGCTCGAACTCGATCGCGATCGTCTCCTCCGAGCGGATCACGCCCTCCCCCTCGCACGTCGGGCACGGGCGGCTCATGATCTCGCGGACGCCCTCGGTCACGTTCTGGCGCGTCAT
>DATHND010000040.1:0-28258 GCA_035486335.1 Solirubrobacteraceae bacterium | reverse complement strand
GAGCTTCTGACCCTCGTCGAACATGTCCTCGGTGAACGTGCCGCCGTACTCGCCGGCGACGGCGATCGAGGAGACGTGGTGGAAGTGCTCGGCGTCGACGGCCCGCGCCAATTCGACCGCGTGCGTCGTGCCGCCGACGTTGACGGCCGTGTTGCGCTCGGCCGGCGCCGTCATGTCGTAGACGGCCGCGAGGTGGAAGAAATGCTTGATCTTGCCGCGCAGCTCCGCGACCTGCTCCTGCTCGACGCCGAGCAGCGGGCGCCGCAGGTCGCCGAGCACCGGCTCGACCCGTTTGCCGGCGGCGGCGCCGTCGAGGACGCTCCAGCGCGCGATCAGATCGTCGAGTCGCTCGATCGAGGACTCGCGCACGAGCACGTACACCTTGCCCTGGCGTTTGGCGAGCAGTTGCTCGACGAGGCGCCGTCCGATGAAGCCGGTCGCTCCGGTCACGAAGTAGGCCATCGTGCAGCAGAGCCTACCTTGAACGAGCGGCCGCCGGCCGGGCAGCCGCGCTCGTCTTCGGCGGGCGTGCGAGCGGGCCTGTCGGCGCGTGTCTAGACGCCAGCCCCGGCCCCGCCGCGGCCCTCGCCGGCGGCGAAGCGCGCGGCGCCGCGCGCGCCGTCTTCAAACACCTCGGGCCCGGCCGCCGCCTCGAGCGCGAGCCCGTCGGCGAGCGGCATCCCGAGCCCGTCGATCGCCGCGCGACGATCGGCGAGCATCGTGCGCTGCGGGAACCGCGCGAGCCCGTCGGCGAGCTCGAGCGCGCGATCGACGTGCGCGCCGGCGGGCACGATCTCGGTCAGCATGCCGATCGCGTGCGCCTCGTGCGCGTCGATGATCCGCCCCGTGAGGATCAGATCGAGCGCGCGGCCGAGGCCGACGATCCGCGGCAGGCGCTGTGTGCCGCCGTCGATCAGCGGCACGCCCCAACGCCGCTCGGCGTAGCCGAGCCGCGAGTCGGCGGTCGCGATCCGCAGGTCGCACCACAGCGCGAGCTCGAGCCCGCCGGCGAGCGCGAAGCCGGAGATCGCGGCGATCGTCGGCTTCGAAGACGTCAGGCGCGTGAAGCCCATCGGGCCCTCGGCGCTGATCAGCCGGCCGACGAACGTCTCCTGCGCCTTGAGGTCGGCGCCGGCGCAGAACGAGACGCCGCCGGCCCCTGTCAGGACCATCGCGCGCGCGTCGTCGTCGGCCTCGAAGCGCTGGTAGGCGTCGTGCAGCGCCGCCGCGGTCGGGCCGTCGACCGCGTTGCGCCGGTGTTGGCGGTCGATCGTCACGAGCGCGGCCGCGCCGCGGCGCTCGTAGCGCACCGCGTCGGCGCCGGATGGCCCGTCGCCGCTCGGTCCGTCGCTGTCGTTCATCGGCCCACCGGCTCGGCCATCCGGCGGTGGCGCGCTACCAGCCGCCGCGCCACTGAGCGTTGCTCAGGTGGCCCTTCTGTGCGGACTTGCGCGCTTCCTTGCGTTTGTCGAGCGCGCGCTGGAGCATGCTCATGCAGAAGATGAACAGCGGGAAGAACACGATCAGGATGAAGCCGGCGTCGGTCACGACTTTGTCGTCCGTCTCGCCGTAGAATCCGCGCCCGTTGTTCGTCGCCAGCGCGGCCGGCGCGAGCACGAACGGGATCAGCAACGCCCAGAGGGCCAGCGATGTCTTGACGCGGTGCACCGCGTCGAATCGTATCGGAGGGTCTTTCGGCGCGCGCGCCGCCGGCCGGTCTCGCCGGCGCGGATCGGCCGCGCAGCGCGGTCATGATCGGCTCGATTCCAAACGCCGATAGCAATCGTAGATACGCCGTATATACATTTGCTATCGACCATTGCAACGCGAGACACTCCCCGCGCCGCTCCCCGCGCCGCTCGCGCCCAACGCCGACGCTCCAGCCGCCACGGCAGGCAGTTACCTAGCCGGCGCGCACACAGCGCGAAGGGCGGTCGGGCCGGCTGGCGCTCACCTTGGTATCACCCAACTAGATGGCTCTCCTGATCGCGTCGGACATGCACAAGGACATTGCCGGGCAGCCATTGCTGCAGGGCGTGTCGCTGAAGCTCGAGCGGCGCGAACGGCTGACGATCGCGGGGCGCAACGGCGCGGGCAAGACGACGCTGCTGCGGATGCTCGCGGGCGAGACGTCGATCGACAAGGGCGAGCTGAGCGTCGGCAAGGGCGTGCGGATCGCGCTGCACGACCAGCGCCCGCCGCGTGAGCGGCACGTGGCGCTGCGCGAGTACGTGCTGTCGGGTTGCGTCGAGGAGCTGCAGATCGAGTCGGAGCTGGCGACGCTCGAGGCGAGGATGGCGGCGGGCGAGGCGGAGGAGGCGGTGCTCGGCCGCTACGCGCGCGCGCAGGCGAAGCTGGAGACGCGCGGCGGCTATTTGTGGCGCGATCGCGCGACGGTGATGGCGCGCGGGCTCGGCTTCGTCGAGGCGGATCTCGACCGGCCGCTCGACACGTTCTCGGGCGGCCAGCTGACGCGCGCGTCGCTCGCGCGCGCGCTCGCGACGGGCGCCGACGTGCTGCTGCTGGACGAGCCGACGAACCACCTCGACATCGAGTCGCTGGAGTGGCTCGAGCAGACGCTCGTCGAGCTCGACGCGGCGGTAGTCCTGGTCGCGCACGACCGCTGGTTCCTCGAGGCGGTGGGCACGGCGGTGCTCGAGCTGGAGGCCGGGCGCGCGCGCTTCTTCGCGGGCACGTGGGCGCGGTGGCGCAAGGAGCAGGCCGCGCGCGAGATCGCGCTGGGCAAGTCGATCGACAAGCAGCAGGCGGAGATCGCGCGGATGGAGCGCTTCATCGAGCGCTTTCGCTACAAGGCGACGAAGGCGCGTCAGGCGCAGTCGCGCGTGAAGAAGCTGTCGAAGATCGAGCGGATCGAGCGCGACCCGAAGGATGGGCGCTCGCTCGACTTCCAGTTCGCGGCGCCGGAGCGCACCGGCCGGGTGATCTTCGAGCTGCTCGACGGGCGCGTCGAGATCGGCGAGCCGCCGATCGTGCTGCTCGAGCACGCCGAGCTGTGGCTGCAGCGCGGCGAGCACGTCTCGGTCGTCGGGCCGAACGGGACCGGCAAGACGACGCTGATCGAGACGCTCGCCGGCAGCCGCGCGCTCGCGGCGGGGAAGCTGAGCACGGGCCACAACGTGAAGGTCGGCTACCTCTCGCAGCATGCCGACGAGCTCGGCGCCGGCGGCGACCCGGGCCAAAGCGTGCTCGACGCGACGCAGCGTGCGACGAGCCTGACGCAGGGCAAAGCGCGCGCGCTGCTCGGTCGCTTCCTGTTCAGCGGCGAGGAGGCCGAAAAGCCGCTCACGGGGCTGTCCGGAGGCGAGCGCCGGCGGTTGTCGCTTGCGGTGCTGGTGCACTCGGGCGCAAACGTGCTGATCCTCGACGAGCCGACGAACCACCTCGACATCGAGAGCCGCGAGGCGCTCGAGGACGCGCTGCGCTCGTTCGCCGGCGCGGTGCTGCTCGTCTCGCACGATCGCGCGCTGCTCGACGCCGTCGGCACGCGCACGGTCGCCGTCGAGGAACACACGCTGCACAGCTACGAAGGCGGCTGGCCCGAGTATGTGCGCGTGCGCGAGGAGCGGATGGCGGGGGGTCCGCAGTCTTCGAATGAGAAGACCGGCCCGCATGCTGGACGATCTTCGATCGTTCGGTCGGAGACCGCACATGTGCGGTCTCCCGGACGGGCGCATGCGCCCGTCCGCCAGCCGGCGCATGCGCCGGCTGGAACTACGACAACCGCAAACGGGTCGAACGGCGCAGCGGCGAAGGCCAAGGGCAAGCAGAAGCAGAAGGGGCCGTCGAAGAACCGGCTGTCGGCGCAGGAGCAGGCGGCGCTCGCGGTCGAGCGGGCCGAGGCGGCGATGGCGGCGCTCGAGCAGGAGCTGTCGGACCCGGCGGCGTGGGCGAGCAAGTACGAGTCGGCGAAGTCCGAGGCGCGCCACACGGCGGCGCGGCGCGCCGTCGAGGAGGCGTACGCGCGGCTGGAGGCGCTGATCGACTGACCGGCGCTCGCGGCGCGGCGCTTAGAATCGACTCGTGGACCTGCGCACGGCACGCAACGTCGCGATCGTCGCGATCATCGCCGCCGCCGTCTTCCTGATTCCGGGCGGCGGCAAGGCGGCGAACACGTTCGAAGCGATCTTGATGATCGGCTTCGGCGTCGGCTTCGCGTACCTCGGGCTGCGCATGTACCGCGAATACCGCGTCACGCTGCACGGTCTCGGCGACCGCCACCGCGCGATCCTCTACGGCGCGCTCGCGCTCGCCGCGCTGCTCGTCGCCGGCTACTCGCGGATGCTGCACTCGACGGCGCTGATCGGCGTGCTGTGGTTCGCGCTGCTGCTGCTCGTGCTGTACGGGCTGCTCGTCGTCTACCGCCACTGGCGCAGCTACTGATCTAGGCGACAGCCCCGGGCCAGCCGCGACCGTTGGCCAGCCACTGCTCCAGCAACGGGTCCACTACGCGCCAGCCCGTCTTCGTGCTCTCGTCGCCAACGACGTGGCCGTCGCGCTCCAGCCGCGTGACCGTGTCCTGGTTGCTGCCGGTCTTGCTGACGCCGTATTGCTCTTGCGCGTCTCGACCCTGCAGGGGCAACGTGCGTCTCGAGATGACGGCCATCAACCGTCGCTCGCTGTTGTTCCACGAGTCCCATGCCGCCTGTACCTCCGGGTTGGCGTCGCGCGTCGCGCCGGCGTAAGCGGCGACCCACTCTTCGGTCGATGCGCTTGTCGACGCTTTCGTGCTCTCGAAGAGGTGATGTGCGAGCAGCATCGCCCGTTGAGGATGGCCATCCGCGGTTCGCAGCAGCAACTCCAGCGCGTCGCCCGCGTCGCGGTTGCCACGCTCGAAACGAGCCCCGATGTATTCGGCGAGATCTTCAGCGCCTAGTCGCGGGAGCTCGATCGGCTTCGCCTGCGCGAAGAATGCGTGGCGTCGATCGGAGAAGAGATCGCGCATCAGTCCAGGGTGAGAGCCCGAGAAGATGTATCCCGCCGCGCTTCCGTGCTGCTCGAGCTCGGATCGAATCGATCCGGCAAGACCGCTTCCGATGCGCACGACATCCTGAAACTCGTCGAACGCGACCGCGCACTGGCGTCCGTGGCGCGCCTGCAGTCGTCGTGGCAAGCTGAGGCGATCGAGTAGTGCGGGTGTCTGCGTCCGCGGCGAGAAGTCGACGCCAACCCCGCCGGGGGCTGCTCGCACGCGTGGCTTCATCGTCGAGATCACGCCCGCAAACCAACGCTTCAGCGCCCCGTCGAGTTGCTGTCTGTAGGCGCGCTCTATGCGCTCTGCCACGTCGGCGATCGTCAGCACGCCAAGGAAGCTCACGTAGATCGGAACAAAGCCGTCCCTGTCCGCGACGGCAAGCGCGGCCTTGAGCAACGAAGTCTTGCCGTAACGACGTGGTCCTTCCAGACGGCTGTTACGGGTCTCGGCGGCACGATCGCGCAGCACCGAGAGCTCGTCGACCCGGTCGGCGAGCCGATCGGGCGGTTCGACGGGGTCCTCGTAAATGAACGGACTACCCATGGTGCAGTAATATAGCACCAATATATGCTGGTTTATAGCACCTATAGGTGCCGCATCACCGCACCAGAATTCCGCGTGATCGGGTCGATCGGGCACGGTGCACCGACCACGTCGCACGGTCGCGACGCCTCGTATCCTCGAAAGGAGATGGCGAGCGAGACAGTGACGAGCGACGGCGAGGCGAGCGCGAGCCTCGTCGAGCAACGTCGCGCGCTGCCCGACCAGCCGGGCGTGTACCTGTTTCGCGACGGCAAAGCGCGCGTGATCTACGTCGGCAAGGCGAAGTCCGTGCGCAAGCGCGTCGCGTCGCACTTCTCGAAGGCGCAGGTGCCAAGCAGCCCGGGCCACGCCGAGATGGTCGCGAGCGTCGAGAGCGTCGAATGCGTGATCGTCGCGTCCGAGGCCGAGGCGCTGCTAGCCGAGCAGAGCTTCATCAAGCAGTACCGCCCGCGCTTCAACATTCGCCTGCGCGACGACAAGTCGTACCCGTTCATCGCGATCTCGCTCGACGAGGACTACCCGCGCGTGTACTTCACGCGCGAGCGCCACCGCCCCGGCCGCGCGTACTTCGGTCCGTACTCGAACGCGAAGCGCGTGCGCGGCACGCTCGACGTGCTCGCGAAGGTCTTCATGTTCCGCTCGTGCACAGGCGCCGAGCCGGGCCGGCGCAGCGGCAGCCCGTGCCTCGACTACTACATCAAGCGCTGCGAGGCGCCGTGCGTCGACTACGTCTCGAAGGACGATTATCGCGCGAGCATCGACGGCGTCGTCGACTTCCTGTCCGGTCGCTTCAAGACGATCGAGCGCGAGCTCGAGCGGCGGATGCGCGCGGCCGCCGCCGCCGAGGAGTTCGAGCAGGCGACGGTCGAGCGCAACCGGCTGCGCGCCGTCCATTCGCTGCTCGAGCGCCGGCGCGTCGCGAACGAGGACGTCGGCACGTTCGACGCCGTCGCCGTCGCGATCGACGCGCGCGAGGCGAACGCGCAGGTCTTCCAGGTGCGCGACGGCGTTCTGTCCGACCGTCAGTCGTTTTATTTGTCAAACGAGACCGAGCGCAGCGAGGCGGAGGTCGCCGAGGAGTTCATGCTGCAGTACTACGCCGGCCACATGTCGATCCCGGCGCTGCTCGTCGTCCAGCGCGGCGTCGACGCGCGCCCGGCGCTCGCCGACGCGCTCGCCAGCCGTCGCGACGGCCCGGTTGAGCTGCGCGCGGCCGAGCGCGGCGAGAAGCGCCGCATCCTGCAGCTCGCCGAGCGCAACGCGCGCCTCGCGCTCGACCAGGAGCGGCTCAAATCCGAGCGCCGCCGCCAGAGCCGCGTCGAGGCCGTCGAAGGCCTGCAGCAGGCGCTCGGCCTCGACGCGCCGCCGATCCGCATCGAGTGCTTCGACATCTCGCATCTCGGCGGCACGCAGACCGTCGCGTCGATGGTCGTGTTCGAGGGCGGCGCGCCGAAGAAGTCCGACTACCGGCGCTTCAAGATCCGCTCGCTCGCCGAAGGCGAATCGGACGACTTCGCCGCGATCGCCGAGGTGCTAGCGCGCCGCTACGCGCAGTGGGAGCGCCAAGCCGACCTGTCTCCGCACGATCCCGACTACGACGCGAGCTTCGCGTCGCTGCCGAACGTCGTCGTGATCGACGGAGGCAAGGGCCAGCTCGCGGCCGGCCTCGCGCAGCTGCGCGGCTTTCGCGACCGCGGCGTCGCCGTCGTCGCGCTCGCGAAGCGGATCGAGGAGCTGTTCGTCCCCGGCCGCCGCGCACCGCTCGTGCTCGACCACTCGACGCCCGAGCTGCAACTGCTCCAGCGCGTGCGCGACGAGGCGCACCGCTTTGCGATCACGCACCACCGCGGCCGCCGCGAGGCGGCGATGACGAGCTCGCTGCTCGACGAGCTGCCGGGCGTCGGCCCGGCGCGCAAGCGCGCGCTGCTCGCGCACTTCGGCTCGCCCGAGAGCGTCGTCGCGGCCTCCAGCGAGGAGCTGCAAGCCGTCCCCGGGCTGCCCGCCAAGGTCGCGCGGGAGATCTATCTGAGCCTGCGCAGAGCCGGCTGAGAGGCCGGCCTGGATGGCCGGCAAGGTAGCGGAGGCCGGCTCGGCCTGAAGGCTGGATGCCGGTCACACTCGCCGTTGGGCGGTTTTCTGCAAGTTCCCCGCAAATCAACAGCTTCGCCGCCGAAGCGAGCACAATGAAGGCATGGCCGTGATCAGACCGCTCCGCCCGCTGCCGTCGGGCGCCGCGCGCGAGCCCGACGGCACGACGAAGCCGATCGTCGCGACGCGCCTGCAGGACCTCGTCGTGATCACCGGCTTCTCCGGCGCCGGCAAGTCGACGGCGATGAACGTGTTCGAGGACGCCGGCTACTTCTGCGTCGACAACCTGCCGCCCGAGATGATCCGGTCGCTCGTCGAGCTGTTCGTGCACCAGGGCTCGAAGGTCGAGCGCGCGGCGGTCGTCTCAGACGTGCGCGGCGGCGTCTACTTCGAGGCGCTGCGCGCCGTCGTCGACGACCTCGACGCGCTCGGGCTCTCCCACCATGTGCTGTTTCTCGAGGCCGCCGAGCAGACGCTCGTGACGCGCTACAAGGAGACCCGCCGCCGCCACCCGCTCGCGCCCGAGGGCAGCGTCGCGGCCGGCGTCGCCGCCGAGCGCGCGCTGCTCGCGCCGCTGCGCGAGCACGCCGATCTGGTGATCGACACGACCGGCATGTCGACGGCGATGCTGCGCGGCAAGATCGCCGACGAGCTGCTGCCGCACAAGGCGGCCGGGCGGCTCGCGCTGACGTTCATGAGCTTCGGCTTCAAGCACGGGCCGCCGCGCGAGGAGGACCTAGCGTTCGACGTGCGCTTCCTCGCGAACCCGCACTACGAGCCCGACCTGCGCGAGCTGACCGGGCTCGACGCGCCGGTCCTCGAGCACATCGCGCGCGACGGGCGCCTCGAGGAGTTCTACACGCGGCTGCACGCGCTGCTCGACTTCCTGCTGCCGCAGTACGTCGCCGAGGGCAAGTCGCATCTCGTGATCGCGATCGGCTGCACCGGCGGGCGCCATCGCTCGGTCGCGATCGCCGAGCACCTCGCCGAGCGCTATCGCTCCAGCGACGAGCTCGACGTCGCCGTCGCGCACCGCGACATCGACAAGCGTCCTCGCGGCGCCTGAGCGGCCGCTGATAGCCTCTCGCACGTACGCCGGGCTGCGGGGATGGACCTCCGAAAGCCCGGCATCGTTCATTTTTCGCTCAGGAGGACTGCATGCCCGTTCGCGTTGGGATCAACGGATTCGGCCGGATCGGCCGGAACGTGTTCCGCGCCGCCAAGGCCAGGGGGGAGGAGACCGACGCGGCGATCGAGTGGGTCGCGGTCAACGACCTGACCGACGAGACGACGCTCGCGCACCTGCTCAAGTACGACTCGATCCTCGGCCCGTACGACGGCTCCGTGCAAGCGCGCGACGGCGCGCTCGAGGTCGACGGCTCGGAGATCAAGGTGCTCGCCGAGCGCGACCCGGCGGCGCTGCCGTGGGGCGAGCTCGGCGTCGACGTCGTGATCGAGTCGACCGGGCTGTTCACCGACCGCGACAGCGCCGCGAAGCACCTCGCGCGGGGCGCGAAGAAGGTCGTCATCTCGGCGCCCGCGACCGACCCCGACGCGACGGTCGTGCTCGGCGTCAACTTCGACGAGGCGTACGACCCCGCCAACCATCGGATCGTCTCGAACGCGTCATGCACGACCAACTGCCTCGCGCCGGTCGCAAAGGTCGTCAACGACACGGTCGGCGTCAAGCACGGCCTGATGACGACGATCCACGCCTACACCGCCGACCAGCGCCTGCAGGACCTGCCGCACAAGGACCTGCGCCGCGCGCGCGCCGCCGCGATCAACCTGATCCCGGCCTCGACCGGCGCCGCGAAGGCGATCGGCCTCGTGATCCCGCAGCTCAACGGCAAGCTGCACGGCTTCGCAATCAGGGCGCCTGTCCCGACGGGGTCCGTCGTCGACTTGACCGTCGAGTGCGAGCGCGCGACGACCGTCGAGGAGGTCAACGGCGCGCTGCGCGCCGCCGCCGCGAGCGGCCCGCTGGCGGGCATCCTCCGGTACACCGACGATCCGATCGTCTCGACCGACATCGTGCAGTCGCCGTACTCGTCGATCGTCGACGCCAAATTGACGTCGGTGCTCGACGGCACGATGCTGAAGGTCGTCGCGTGGTACGACAACGAGTGGGGCTACTCCAACCGGGTGGTCGACCTCGTGCAGAAGGTGCTGTGAGAACGCTCGACCAACTCGACGTCGAGGGCAAGCGCGTGCTCGTGCGCGTCGACTTCAACGTGCCGCTCGCGAAGGACGCCGACGGTCACCCGATCGTCGCCGACGACACGCGGATCGCGGCTGCGCTCGAGACGATCGAGGAGCTGCGCGCGCGCGGCGCGCGGATCGTGCTCGTCTCGCACCTCGGCCGCCCCGAGGGGCGCCGCGAGGAGGACCTCTCGCTCGCGCCCGTCGTCGCGCGCCTGCGCGAGCTGACCGACGCGCCCGTCACGCTGGCGCCGGCCGTCGTCGGCGAGCGGGTCAAGGCGCTGTCGGAGCAGCTCGCCGCGGGCGAACTGCTCGTGCTCGAGAACGTCCGCTTCGAGGCCGGTGAGACCGACAACGACCCGGCGCTCGCGCGCGCCTTGGCCGAGCTCGCCGACGTCTACGTCGACGACGCGTTCGGCGCCGCGCACCGCGCGCACGCGAGCACCGAGGGCGTCGCGCACCTGCTCCCGAGCGCCGCCGGCCGGCTCTTGCAGCGCGAGGTGCAGACGCTCGGCAAGATCCTCGAGCGCCCGCCGCGCCCGCTCGTCGCCGTGATCGGCGGCGCGAAGGTCGCCGACAAGATCGGCGTGATCGACCGCTTCCTCGAGATCGCCGACGTCGTGATCATCGGCGGCGCGATGTGCTTTCCGTTCCTCTGCGCGCAAGGGCACGCCGTCGGCGAGTCGCTGTGCGGCGACGACGACGTCGAGCACGCGCGCCGCGCGCTCGCGAAGGCGACCGACCCCAAGCGCGCGAGCGTGATGCTGCCGACCGACCTCGTGATCGGCGAGCGCCTCGCCGCCGACGCTCCGCACCGCGCGCTGCCCGGCGTCGAGGTGCCGGCCGGCTGGATGGGTCTCGACATCGGCCCCGACAGCGCCGAGCGCTACGCCGGCGAGATCGCGCGCGCCGGCTCGGTCTTCTGGAACGGCCCGATGGGCGCGTTCGAGCTCGCGCCGTACGCCGCCGGCACGCGCCGCGTCGCCGAAGCGGTCGCGCAGGCGCCCGGCGTGACGGTCGTCGGCGGCGGCGACTCGGCCGCGGCGCTGACGCGCTTCGGCCTCGAGCACGCCGTCGACCATCTCTCGACCGGCGGCGGCGCGACGCTCGAGCTCGTCGAGGGACGCGCGCTCCCCGGCGTCGAGGCGCTCGACGGCGCCGGCGCCAGCGCAGGCGTGGCGTCGTGAGCGCCCGCACGCGACCGGGCCGTCGCCGACCGCTGATCGCGGGCAACTGGAAGATGCACAAGACCGAGCGCGACGCCGAGGACTACATCCAGGCGCTGCTGCCGCGCGTCTCGGCGATCGACGGCGCCGACGTCGCGATCTGCGTGCCGTTCACCGACCTGCGCGCGATCGTCGACAGCGCGCGCGGCTCGCGCGTCGAGGTGTACGCGCAGAACATGCATCACGAGCCGGACGGCGCGTTCACCGGCGAGGTCTCGCCGGTGATGCTCGAAGACGTCGGCGTGCGAGGCGTCGTGCTTGGGCACTCCGAGCGACGCGAGCTGTTCGGCGAGACCGATCGTGCGCTCGCGCTGAAGGTCCCCGCCGCGCTCGAGCACGGGCTGACGCCGATCCTGTGCGTCGGCGAGACCGAGGCCGAGCGCGAGAACGAGGACACCGATCGCAAGCTGCGCCAGCAGGTCAAGGACGACCTGGCGAGCGTCGGCGACGAGCGGCTCGCCGACGTCGTGATCGCGTACGAGCCGATTTGGGCGATCGGCACCGGCAAGGTCGCGACGCCCGAGCAGGCGCAGGAGGCGATCGCGTTCATCCGCGCGCTCGTCGGCGATCGCGACGCCGACGCGGCGGCGCGCGTGCGTGTGCTGTACGGCGGCTCGGTCAAGCCCGAGAACGCCGCCGAGCTGCTCGCGCTGCCCGACGTCGACGGCGCGCTCGTCGGCGGCGCCTCGCTCGACGCCGAGTCGTTCGCGCAGATCGTGGGCGCGGCCGCCGCGCGATGAGCGCGCCCGCGGGGCCTGTCCCCTGCGTGTGCCTGGTCGTGCTCGACGGCTGGGGCCTCGCCGAGCCGGGCCCCGGCAACGCCGTCTCGCTCGCGCGCACGCCCGTCTTCGACGAGCTGTGGCGCTCGTACCCGCACACGACGCTGACCGCGTGCGGGCGCGCCGTCGGGCTGCCCGACGGGCAGATGGGCAACTCCGAGGTCGGGCACCTCAACCTCGGCGCCGGCGCGATCATGCGCCAGGACCTCGTGCGGATCGACGACGCGATCGCCGACGGCTCGCTCGCGCGCAACGAGGTGCTCCGCGAGGCGCTGTCCGGCGACCGGCGCGTGCACCTGATCGGGCTCGTCTCCGACGGCGGCGTGCACTCGTCGTTCGACCATCTGCTCGCGATCATCGCGTGTGCTCGCGCGCATCCCGCCGCCGGCGCCGACGCGCCGAAAGACGTGATCGTGCATGCGTTCACCGACGGACGCGACACGCTCCCTCACTCGGGCGCGGCCTTCCTCGCGCGGCTCGACGCGACTCCGGGCGTGCGCGTCGGCTCGGTCGTCGGTCGCTACTGGGCGATGGACCGCGATCGCCGCTGGGAGCGTACGCAGCGCGCATACGACCTGCTCGTGCACGGCGCCGCGCCGTTCAGCGCCGACAGCGGCGAGCGGGCCGTGCGCGACGCGTACGCGCGGGCGGAGAGCGACGAGTTCATCGAGCCTACGCTCGTCGGCGAGCCGGCCGCGATCGCACCCGGCGACAGCGTGATCGCGTTCAACTTCCGCCCCGACCGGATGCGCGAGCTGACGCGCGCGCTCGCCGAGCCGGGATTCGGCGAAGGCGAGGAGCAGCTGCCCGGCTGGAGCGGCCGCGGCGGGGCGCAGCCGATCGCGCGCTACACGACGCTGACGCAGTACGAGGAGCGGTGGCCGTATCCGGTCGCGTTCGCGCCCGAGCGTCCGGCGACGACGCTCGCAGCCGCGCTCGCCGACGCCGACATCGCGCAGTTGCACGTCGCCGAGACCGAGAAGTACCCGCACATTACGTACTTCTTCAACGGCGGCCACGAGACGCAGTTGCGCGGCGAGCGGCGCGAGCTCGTCGCCTCGCCGCGCGACGTGCCGACGTATGACCGCAAGCCGCAGATGAGCGCGCGCGAGGCCGCGCGGGCGTTCGCCGCCGCGTGGCGCGAGGATCGTCCGGGCTTCGCGATCGTCAACTTCGCGAACGCCGACATGGTCGGGCACACGGGCGTGATCGACGCCGCCGTCGCCGCCGTCGAGACCGTCGACGAGTGCCTCGGCGAGGTGCTCGCCGCCGTGCGCGAGAGCGGCGGCGTCTGCGTCGTGACCGCCGATCACGGCAACGCCGACCACATGCTCGAGCCCGACGGCAGCCCGAACACGGCGCACTCGCTCAACCCCGTGCCGCTGATCCTCACGCTGCCAGGTGTGCAACTTCGCCAGCGAGCCGGCGTCCTCGCCGACGTGGCTCCGACCGTGCTGCAGCTGCTCGGCGTCGCCCAGCCCGCCGCGATGACCGGACGCTCGCTGATCGACGGGACGGTCGCGTGAGACGAGCGGAGGGTCGCTCCTGGCGGCTGCTCGGCGACGTCTTCATCCTGGCGGGCGTCAACCACTTCGTGATGCCGCGCGCGTACGAGCGGATCGTGCCGCCGTCGCTGCGCGGCCGCTCGCGCCTGGTCGTGCAGCTGAGCGGCGTGGCCGAGATCGCGGGCGGCGTCGGCGTGCTCGTCCCGGCGACGCGCCGGGCCTCCGGGCTCGGGCTGATCGCACTGCTCGCCGCCGTGTTTCCGGCGAACGTGCACATGGCGCGCGAGCCCGAGCGCTTCCGCAAGATCCCGCGCTGGGCGCTGCTCGCGCGACTGCCGCTGCAGCCGCTGATCATGTGGTGGGCGTGCCGCGCCACGCGCGACTGAGCTCTGACGATCGGTCGCGGCGCTCTGACACTGCTAAATTCGGTCGCAGGAGGACTTGGGTACAGACCGACATGGCGAGCGCAACCTCACTCCAGATCGCGCCCGGGGAGCGCGAGAACGAGCTTCCGAGCGAACCCTCGGAGGCTGGCCAGCGCGCTTGGCGCAGCCTGCTTCGCGCCAACGCGTGCCTCTCCAAGCGGCTCGACGCCGCGCTCGAGCAAGCCCATAGCCTGCCGCTCAGCTCCTACGAGGTGCTCGACCGGCTCGAGGACTCGTGCGGCGGCCGGATGCGCATGTGCGACCTCGCCGAGCAGGCGCAGCTCTCGCGCAGCGGCCTGACGCGTCTCGTCGACCGGCTCGAGCGCGAGCATCTGCTGGAGCGCTGCTCCTGCGAACAGGACGCGCGCGGGTCATTCGCGTGCCTCACCGCCAGTGGGCGCATGCGCCTGCAGGAAGCGCGCGCCACGCACCTCGCCGTCGTGCGCGACCAGTTCTTTTCGCGCTTCACCGAGCCCGAGCTCGCGGCGCTCGCCGAAATGTGCCAGCGGATCGCGCCGTGCGCCGGCGACGCCGCCGCCGGCTGCTGATCGCGCCCGCGTGACGCGCTCACGGACGTCGCTCGGGAGCGCTCAGCTCGCCCTCCGGGCGCGCCGCCGTCCGCTCGCCTGTCCGCTCTTTCTCCTCGTCCTGCTCGACCCGCCGGCGGCGCGCGCGCCGGTGCAGGACGAACGCGCTGACGATCGCGAGCACGGCCGCCGCGAGCCCGTAGATCCCGAACGCTTCGATCGCGTTGCCGGCGGAGCTGCCGAGGAAGTACGCGAGCAACCCGACCGCCGTCGCCCACGAGATCCCGCCGAGCGCGTTCCAGAGCACGAACGAGCGCCAGTGCATCTGCGTCGCGCCGGCCAGCCACGACGCCCAAACGCGCAGTCCGAGCACGAAGCGGCCGAAGTACACGGCCTTCGGGCCGTGCCGTTTGAAGAACGGCTCGCCGGTGCGCAGGACCTCGCGCCGCTGGCGCTCGAAGCGCCCCGGGCGCTCCAGCAGCCAGCGCCCGCCCTTGCGCCCGATCAGATAGCCGATGTTGTCGCCGACGATCGCCGCCGTCGCGGCGAGCGCGATCACCCACTCGATCTGCAGCTTGCCACGGCTCGCGAGCACGGCAGCCGTGATCAGCGCCGTCTCGCCCGGGATCGGCACGCCGCCCGACTCGGCCATCACGAGCAGGAACAGCAGCGGGTAGCCGGCCACTTCGATCAGGTGGTCGACGTTGAGCAGCGATCCGACGATCACGGGCTCCTAGCATGGCGCAGTCGCCATCCCGACCCGGGCGCCGGGTCGGGACGATGCTCCGCGCCGGCGTGTTATTTGGTGTTTTCGGAGACGAGCTGCTTCAGCGCCGAGGACGCCTGCTGCACGTCGGAGTAGACGACGTTGCGCAGCACGACCTTCGTCGGCGCCGGCGCCGACGCGATCACGATCGCGACGATCGCGACAACCAGCAGCAGCAGCCCGAGCAGGATCGGCGCGAGCCGGCCGCGACGACGACGCGCCTGCGGCGATGGCGCCTGCACCGCCGGCGATGCGACCGGCCGGCGCCGCGGGGGTCCCGAGCGGGGGCGCCGCGGCGTCACCGCCGTCGCGCCGCGCTCGGGCTCGTGTGCGGGCGCGCGCCGCGCCGCGCCGAGCACGCTCGTCGCCTCGGTCGCCGGCGCCCGGCGCCGAGCGCCCGGACGCTCGCCGGCGGCGATCCCGTTCGCGCCGTCGCTCAGCGCACGACCCATCTCGCGCGCCGTCTCATAGCGCTCGCTCGGGTCGAGCGCGAGCGAGATCGCGACGGCCTCGGCGAGCTCGGCGCGCACGGCGGCGACGAGCGTGTCGAGCAGCGGCGGTTCCTCCTGCTGTTGCTTGAGCGCCAGCTCGGTCAGCGAGCTCGCCTCGTACGGGAGGCGACCGGAGATCATCTGATAGGTGACGACGCCGAGCGCGTACAGGTCCGCGCGCGGTCCGGCCTCTTCGCCACGCGCCTGCTCCGGCGCGAGGTACGCGGCCGTCCCAAGCACCGAGCCGACCTGCGTGATGCTCGACTGCTCGGTCGCCTTCGCGATGCCGAAGTCGGCGAGCTTGACCTCGCCCTCGCGCGAGCGCAGCAGGTTGCCGGGCTTGACGTCGCGGTGGACGACGCCGTGACGGTGCGCGTAATGCAGCCCCTCGCACGCCTGGTCGATGATCGCGATCGCCTGATCGACGTCCACCCAGCCGTCGTCGCGGAGGATCTCGGCGCACGATTTCCCCTCGATGTACTCCATCACGATGAAGTACTGACCGGTCGACTCGTCGCGCCCGGAGTCGAACACCTGCACGATGTTCGGGTGCACGAGGCGCGCCGCCGCCTGCGCCTCGCGCTGGAAGCGCGAGACGAACGTCGGGTCCTCGGCTAGGTGCTCGGCGAGCAGCTTGACCGCGACGCGGCGCTCGAGGCGGACGTCGAGCGCGAGGTGAACGGTCGACATGCCGCCGAACCCGAGCCGGCCCTCGACGCGGTAGCGGCCGGCGATCTCGACGCTCATTTGCCGCCGCCATCCTGGCCGCGCCCGTTGCCCAGGCCCCGCCCGTTGCCTTGGCCGAGGCCGTTGCCCTGGCCGACGCCCTGACCGTCGCCGGCGCGCGCGCCGCCCGAGCCTTCGCCCGCCGGCGCACCGCCTTCGGCTTCGCCGACGTGCGTTTCTTCGCCGGGCGCCGGCGTTCCGCCGCCGGGGCCCGACGGGCTCGGCGTGCTCGTCGTCGTCTTCGGCGTCGTCTGTGCGCTCGTCGTTTGCGTTTCGGTGCTCGTCGTCGGCGTCGTCTGCGTGCTCGTCGTCTTCGGCGTCGTCTGCGTATCGGTCGCCTGCGGCAGCGGCTGCGCGCACAGCGCGAGCGAGCGCTTGCGCAGATTTTCGATGCCGTTCTGCAGCCTGTCGTGCAGACCCGAGTCGACGCTGCTCGGCAGCCGCGCGAAGTCCTGTTCGGTCTTCAGCAGCGCGCTTTCGGTCGCCGCGCAGTCGCCGTCGCCGCTTTCGGCGGCCTGCGCGACCGCTTCGAAGTCGCTCTGCAGCGGGCCGGCGTCGCCGGTCGGGATCAGGCCCTTGCCCGAGCTCGAGCACGACACGAGCAGCGCCGCGCAGACGCCGAGCAGGGCGGCCGCGAGCACGCGCGCGAGGCGCCGTCGGAGCGATCGCGAGAGGGCAGGCACGGTCATTGACCGTACTCCAGGCGCTCCGCGAGCGAGTCGGGCAGGCGCGCCGCGCGGATCGCGGCGGCCGCGCCGCTGACGTCGTAGTCGGTGCGCATGAACGACGCCGAGCCGCCGTCGAGGTCGAGCAGCAGCCACGACGCGCGCGGGTCGCCGTCGCGCGGCTGGCCGACGCTGCCCGGGTTCAGCAGCCACTCGCCCTCGCCGATGTCGAGTTGCGTGCCCGCGCGGCGCGGTTCGCCGGTCGCCGGCTCGCCCGCGCTGCGGACGAACGACAGCGCGACGTGCGAGTGTCCGACGAGGCACACGCGGCTGTCCTGACGGTCGAGGCACAGCTCGGCGAGCAGCGCCGAGAGCACGTACTCCCAGACGGGGTCGCGCGGGCTGGCGTGGTACAGGCCGACCTGCTCGCGACCGCCGTTCTCGCGTCCTTGCGGCTGCAGCCCGCCGAGGAAGTCGAGGTTGCGCGGCGCGATCACCTCGCGCGTCCACTGCGCCGCGAGGCTCGCCCCGCGCGAGAACTCGTCGAGCGGGATCGCTCCGGTGACGGCGAGGTCGTGGTTGCCGGCGAGGCACACCGCCGCGTGCTCGCGCGCAAGCTCGACGCACGCGTCCGGGTCGGCGCCGTAGCCGACGAGGTCGCCGAGACACCACAGCTCGGCGGCGTCGCTGGCCGCGACCGCCTCGAGCGTCGCCTCGAAGGCCTGCCGGTTGGCGTGGACGTCGGAGATGATCGCGACCTTCATCGTGGGGCCGTCCACGTCCGCGCGGGTCTACTCCTCCTCAGATCCGGCCTCCGTGCCGCCGTACTCGGGCAGGTTCTTGATCCCCTCGCGCGTGCGCCACTTCGAGTAGTTGTCCTCCATCGCGTCGATCAGCTCGCGCATGAAGCGTGGAGAGAGGTTGACGCGGGAGACCACGACGCCGGGCACCTCCTCGGCCTCGACCTCATGGTCGACGCGCGCAAACGTCACCGTGAACTCGTAGTCGGAGTGGCTGACGTTCGCGAAGTTCGCGTACACGCCCCCCATGATCTCGGGGGACAGGTGGATGTTTATGTGGCGCTCGGCGCCTGAGTCTTGGTCGTTCACGTAGCTAGTATCGCAATCGCCGGACCAGAATCCGGCGGGAACCGAATGAGCGAGCACTCTTCAAGCGATCGGCAGGCTTCCGCGGGCCCGCCGCTCGCCGGCGCCGAGCCCTCGCTCGTGGCGCTGCGCGAGGAGGTGCTGCGCTCCGCGAGCGCGCTCGCGCCCGGCGCGGCGGGCGCCGACGCTCCCCCGCCGGCGCTGGACGGGCGCGGCGGCGTGACGCTCGAGCGGCCGCCGCGCGCGGACTTCGGCGACTACTCGACGAACGCCGCGCTGCTGCTCGCCGCGCGGCTCGGCGCGCCGCCGCGCGAGGTCGCCGAGCGTCTCGGCGCCGAGCTGCGGGCGGCGCTCGGCGAGCGGCTCGAGCGCTTCGAGGTCGCCGGGCCGGGCTTCCTCAACCTGTTCCTCAGCGACGCCTGGCTGCGGAGCGCGCTCGCCGACGTGCTCGCCGCCGGCGACGCGTTCGGCGCCGGCTCGCCCGCGAGCCCCGAGCGCGTGCTCGTCGAATTCGTCTCGGCGAACCCGACCGGTCCGATGCACGTCGGCCACGCGCGCAACGCGGCCTACGGCGACGCGCTCGCGCGAATGCTCGAGTTCGCCGGCGAGCGCGTTTCGAGGGAGTTCTACGTCAACGACGCCGGTTCGCAGGTGCGCGTGTTCGGCGAGTCGGTGCGCGCGCTCGCGCGCGGCGAAGCGGCGCCGGAGGGCGGCTATCAGGGCGAGTACGTCGCCGAGCTCGCCGCGCGACTGCCCGACGCGGCGAGCGGTGAGCCGGACGCGCTCGGCGCGGCGGCGGTCGCGGCGATGGTCGAAGAGATCCGCGCCTCGCTGAGCGCGTTCGGCGTGCGCGAGTTCGACCACTGGAGCTACGAGAGCGCGCTGCACGCGGGCGAGCCGAGCGACGTCGAGCGGACGCTCGCGCGGCTGCGGCAGCTCGGGCACACCTACGTCGAGGACGGCGCGCTGTGGCTGCGTACGACCGAGTTCGGCGACGACAAGGACCGCGTGCTCGTGCGCTCCAGCGGCGAGCACACGTACTTCGCCTCCGACATCGCCTACCACGAGGACAAGCGCGAGCGCGGCTTCGAGCGCCAGATCGACGTCTGGGGAGCCGACCATCACGGCTACGTGCTGCGGATGCGGGCCGCATACGCGGCGCTCGGCGGCGATCCGGACGAGCTCGAGCTGCTGATCATGCAGCTCGTCCACCTCGTGCGCGCGGGCGAGCGCGCGCAGATGTCCAAGCGCGCGGGAGAATTTGTCACGCTCGACGACCTCGTCGCGGAGATCGGCGTCGACGCCGCCCGCTGGTATCTGCTCGCGCGCTCGCACGACACGACCGTCGACCTCGACCTCGACCTCGCGCGCAGCGAGTCGAACGAGAACCCCGTCTACTACGTCCAGTACGCGCACGCGCGAATCGCGTCGATGCTCGCGAAGGCCGGCCGCGAGCGCGTCGTCGCGGCGCTCGGCGAATGCGCGCCGGACGCCGGCGCGGCCGATGCCCGCGGGGCCGCAGCCGGCGGGGCCGCAGCCGCCGCCGTGCAAGAGGGCGCGGGTGTCGCGCGCGCGCCGCTGCATCCCTCCGAGCGCGTGCTCGTCAAGCAGCTGCTCGAGTTCCCGCTCGAGCTCTCTTCGGCGACCGAGCGGCGCGCGCCGCACCGGATCGCCGCGTACGCGCTCGAGCTCGCGCAGGGCTTCACGGCGTTCTACCGCGACTGCCGCGTGCTCGGCGCCGAGTCGGACGCCGTCGAATCGCAGCGGCTGGCGCTGTGCGTCGCGAGCAGGCGCACGATCGCGCGCTCGCTCGATCTGCTCGGCGTCAGCGCGCCGCAGGAGATGTAGCGCTCAGTCGAAGCGCTCGAGGTCGGCGTCGAGCCGCTGCGCGTCGGCCGCCGTGAGCGACGGGGAGGGGGCGCCGGCTAGCGCCTGCGCTCGCGCGCGACGGCGCCAGCGCGGCAGCAGCACGGCGAGCGCCGCGAGCAGCACGAGCACGGCGGCGAGCGGGACCAGGTAGGCGGCGAGGTCGAAGCCGCTGGCGCTCGGCAAGGCGAGCACGGCCGGCCCGTACTGGCCGACGAGCGCGCGCTTGATCGCGGCTTCGTTCTCGCCTTCGTCGATCAGCCCCTGGATGAACGCGCGCTCGCGGTCGGCCTGCGGCGACTCGGCCACCTCGAGCGGGATTTTGCACGTCACGCACATCACCTGCCGCTCGATCTGCGGCAGCGACGCGCGCGCCGTCGCCCCGTGCGCGACGGCTACGGCGCTCGTCGACAAGCACGTGGAAGCGATCAGCGCCGCCGCCGCGGATCGAGCGAGCGCGCTGCGGCTGCCGGCGAGCGTGGCGCGTCCACGGGCGAGCGCCGCGCGACCATCGGCGCGCATGCTCACGAGCTCTGCGCCAGCGCGATCGCGCGGTCGAGGAACGCCTGGTCGATCTCGCCGCGCGAGATCGCGGTGACGTCGCCGCGGCGATCGATCACGAAGCTCTCCGGCAGCTGATCGGTGCCGTAGGAGCGCGCGAAGACGCCGTCGTTGTCGCGCAGGTTGGGGTAGGTGAGGTGGAAGCGGCGGACGAAGCTCAGCGAGTCGGGCGTCGCGTCGAGATACGTCACGCCGAGCACCGTCCCGCCGGCGCGCCGCAGGCGCGCCTGCGCGCGCTCCAGCAGCGGCGCCTCGACCTGGCACGGCGAGCACCACGAGGCCCAGAAGTTGAGCACGACGACCCTGCCCTTCAGCGCGGCGAGCGAGCTCTCGCCGTGCCCGCCGAGGACCGGCAGCGAGCGCGTCGCATCGGGCGCCCGCGGCCGCTCGCCGCGCGCAACGCGCTCGTCGAGCGTGCGGCTGGCCGATTTCGCGGTGACGCCGTAGATCAGCAGCCCGATCAGGAGGGCGCCGGCGATCGTCACGAGGGTCGGCGGCACGCGGCGTCTCACGGCCCCAAGAGTAGAGCGCGGTCGCGTAGGATTGGACAGGCCGGACTGGACAGGCCGGACTGGCCTGACAAGCAGCAGACGCGCACGCGGCGGTAGCTCAGTTGGTAGAGCGCGAGCTTCCCAAGCTCGAGGTCACGGGTTCGAGACCCGTTCGCCGCTCTCGGGTCATCCCGCGACCCGCTCGCAGAGCCGACGCCGGTCGATCAGCCGGCGCAGACCCGACAGGCGCCGTGCAGCACGATCTCGTGCTCGGCGACCTGCATCGGCACGCGGCGGCTGAGCTTGTCGATCGCCTCCTCGAGGCCTCGATCGGTGAACGGCGTGACCGTCCCGCAGCTGTCGCAGACGAGGTGGTGATGGTGCCCCTCGCCGCTGCGGATCGGCTCGTAGCGCGCCATGTCCTGACCGACCTGGATTTTCTGCACGAGGCGCAGCCGCTCGAACTCCTCGAGGATCCGATAGATGCTCGCTCGCGCGACCGGTCGTCTGCTTTGGCGCAGCGCGTCTTCGATCTCGAGCGCCGAGCGCGCGCACGTCTGCGAGTCGAGCAACTTGAGCAGCGCCTCGCGCGCCTGACCGGAGCGCCGTCCGCTCTGCGCGAGCACGCCGCGCGCGCGCGTTGCCCAGTCGTCGATCGTCGTCGCGCTCATCGATCTCAGTCTAGTTCCCGCCGATCAGCCCGATCGAGCCTCGCGGGCGCGGGCCGAACCGTGCTCTCAGCGCCGTCGTCGTCAGCAGGAACGACAGCAGGTAGATCGCCGCCGCGACGCCGATCACCGCCGTGCTCGGCGGCAGGCTCGGGATCAGATAGCTGAGCACGAGCCCCAGCCAGACCGCGAGCACCGCGAACGCTCCCGACAGCGCGAGCGCGACGTATGGGTTGGCGCTGAGCCGCTGCGCCGCTCCCGCCGGCGCGGCGAGCAGACCGAGCAGCAGCAGCGCGCCGACCGCCTGCGTCGCCTCGCCCGCGGTCGCGCCCGCGAGCGCGAGGAACAGCAGGCCGAGCACTCGGACCGGCACGCCGCGGGCCGCTGCGACGGCGGGATCGACGCTCGCGAACAGCAGCGGCCTAGCGATCGCGAGGATCGTCGCGACGATGCCCACGCCGATCACCGCCGCGAGCCGCGCGTCGCCCGCGCTGAGCCCGAAGATCGAGCCGAACAGCGCGCGCGCTCCGAGCAGCCCGTTGCCGCCGCCCGATCCTGTGCTGAACAGCGCCAGGAAGAACACCCCGAGACCGAGGATCCAGGCGAACACGATCCCGATCGTCACGTCGTCCGCGCTCGCCCGCTCACCGATCCCGCCGAGGATCAACGCGAACGCGACGGTCCCGGCGAACAGCCCGATGCGCGTGTCGACCCCGGCCGCGGCCGCGGCGAGCGCGGCCGTGAACGCGACGTGGCTGAGCGCGTCGCCGGCGAACACCTGCGCGCGCAGCACGAGGAAGTGGCCGACGAGGCCACACGCAAGCGCGATCGACGTCCCGGCGAGCAGCGCGTTGCGAAAGAATTCGTGCGCGAACATCATGCTCCCGCCGCGGAGCGGCTCGCGCGCGGGCGCAGCATCGTCGGATGGTCGATCGCAGCGCGCGCCGCGCGCACGAGCACGTAGAGCGCGAACGCGACCGTCGTGACGTAGAAGCCGACCGGGTATTCGAAGAAGTACGCGAGCGCCAGGCCGAGCCAGGTGATCGCCACTCCGAGCGCGACCGTCAGCAGCAGGCTCGCCCAGATCCGCGCCGTGATCAGCCGCGCCGTCGCGGCGGGCGCGACGAGCAGCGCGAACACGAGCAGCGCCCCGGTGATCTGCGCCGTCGCGGCGACCGCGAGGCCGAGCACGATCAAAAAGCCGAGCGCGAGCGCGCGCGTCGGCACGCCGTGCGCGCGCGCCACGCCCTCGTCGAGCGACGCGAACAGCAGCGGCCGCCCGACGGCCGCGAAGAAGCACAGCGTCAGCGTTGCGACGATCAGCAGCGCCAGCACCTGCCCGGCGGTGATCCCGAGGAAACTGCCGAACAGCAGGCTCTCGAAGTTCGCGAGCACGCCCTGGTATAGGCTCAGGAACAGGAGCCCGCAGGCGATGCCGACCGCTTGGACGGTGCCGGTGACCGCCGACTCCTGGCTGCGGCCGCTGCGCGCCCGCGAGCTCGTGCTCGCGCCGATCGCGAGCGCCGCGAGCGTGCAGAAGACGAAGTACCCGGCGGCCGCCGAGAGGCCGAGGAGCAGCGCCGCCGTCGCGCCCGGGAAGGCCATCAGCGAGAGCGTGTGCCCGGCGAACGTCTGCCGCCGCAGCACCATGAACCAGCCGACGACGCCGGCCATCACCGCGACGATCGTCCCGGCCTCGAGCGCGTTGACCATGAACGGGTACGTCGTCAGCTGGCGCAGGTCCGAGACCGGATCGAGCGTCGGCCCGACTTCGGCCAGCGCGCTAGCGATCCGCATGACGGTCGCTGTGATGGGCGGGCGCCTCGGGCGTCCCGACGACGATCAGCCTGCCGTCGGCGGTCTCGAGGACCTCGACCGCGACGCCGTACAGGCGCGAGAGCGTCGCGGCGTTGATCACCGCGCGCGGCGCGCCGGCGACGGCCGTCCCCGCTCCGAAGTAGACGATCCGATCGAGGTAGGAGAGCAGCGGGTTGACGTCGTGCGCGACCAGCAGCACCGTCACCCGCTGCTCGCGCGAGATCCGCTCGAGCAGCGCCGCGACGGCACCCTGATTCGGCAGGTCGAGGCTGTCGAGCGGCTCGTCGAGGATCAGCAGCCGAGGCCGGCTGACGAGCGCCTGGGCGATCAGCAGGCGCTGCTGCTCGCCGCCCGAGAGCGCGCCGATCGGCCGCGATGCCTGCTCGCTCGCACCGACGAGCTCGATCACCTCGGCGACCCGTTCGCCCCCTGAGCGGCGCAGGGGCAGGCCCCATCGCGAGCCGTCGAGGCCGAGCCTGACGAGGTCGACGCCGCGGATCCGCGTGCCGGCGTCGAAGTGACGACGCTGGGGGAGATAGCCGATCTGCCCATTTGCGGCGCCGGGCGCTGCACCGAGAACCGCGGCCGTGCCGTGCGCGAGCGGGAGCTCGCCGAGCAGGACCCGCAGAAACGTCGTCTTGCCGGACCCGTTCGGCCCGAGGATCGCCGCGAACTGGCCCGCGGCGATCTCGACGTTGACGTCGCTCCAGATCACGTTGCCCGCGATCCGCGCCTGCGCGCGTTCGAGGCGCACCGCGGCGCCCTCGCGCGAGCCGGACGCCGCGCCGCCGTCCTCGAGCGCGCCGGCGGCCGGCGCGATCGAGGAGCAGCTCACCGGCCGGTCCCCCGATGAAGCGCTGCGAGCAGGCTCTGAAGCTCCGCGCCCTGCCATTGCTCGAAGGTAGCGGAGGCCGGCGAGAGCGTCTCGGTGACCGTCGTGATCGGGATCCGCGCGGCGCGCGCGAGCTGGTTGACACGCTGCACGTCGGGCGTCGCGTTCTGGCTGTTGTAGACCCACACCGCGATCGCGTGGTGTTCGGCCTGGCTGTCGACCGTCTGCTTGTCGGCCGCGCTCACGTCGGTTCCCTCGGCGATCGCCTTCGCGAAGCTGTACGGCGTCGCCAGCTTCAGGTGAAGATCCTCGCCGAGCGGCTGGAAGATGCTCTCGCTGTAGCCGACCGGCACTCCGGCGTAGCGCGCGCGGATCTCGCTGCGCAGACGGTCGTACTCGGCGAGATCGCGACTCTCGAACAGCGTCCGCCGCCGCTCGAAGTAAGCGGCGTCGGTCGGATCGCGCCGCGCGTAGTCGGCGGCGATCTGCGCGATCACGCGCTGGACGCTCGACGGCGAATACCACTGGTGCGGGTTCTCGCCCTGCTTCAGCCCGAGCAGCTTGCCGACGTCGAGCACGGCGCGCGAGCCCGACGAGTTGGCGGCGAGCAGCTTCGACGCCCATTCGTCATAGCCGATTCCGTTGACGATCGCGATCTGCGAGCGCGCCATCGCGACGCCGTCGGAGGCGGTCGGTTCGTAGGAGTGAGGGTCGGTGTTCGGGTTGACGATGATGCTGCTGACCGCCACCTTGGCGCCGCCGAGCTGTGCGGCGATGCTGCCCCAAAAGTTCTCGGCCGCGACGACCTGGAGCTTGCCCGACGACGCGCTCGCGGCGGCGCCGCCCGAACCGCCGCAACCAGCCAACGCGACGCCGACGCCGGCAATCGCCACCGGCAGCGCAAGCCATCGCAATCTCGATCTCCGCATCGGGTCTCCAGTCGAACTAGGGATCATTGGAAGGTCTTGCCGGGAACGCAGGCTGGGAGCCGCGGGCCGGCGCGGCGGACCATAACACGAATAGGAATCAGTCTTGATCTTGACTGAGATCGACACGCTGACGTGGACGGATTCGGCCAGGCTTCCCGACCTGTCCGAATCCGTCCGGTCTCGTGCGTCTGGTGGTCCATCATCAGCTGAGTGAGCGACTCATCGGGTCACTTCTCAGCGGTCGTCACGACCGGCATCTACTGCCGCCCGGGCTGCGGCGCGCGTCCTCACCCGCGCAACGTTCGCCGCTTCGCGACGGCCGCCGGCGCCGAGGCCGCCGGATTTCGCGCGTGCCTGCTGTGCCGCCCCTACCGTGGCGCGCCGGTCTTGGGATGGTCGGGCTCCGAGCTGGTCTGTCGTGCGGTGCGGCTCGTCCTGGACGGTGCGCTCGACGGTCGCGACGAGCACGAGCTCGGCCGTCGGCTGGGCATCTCAGCGCGGCATCTGCGGCGGCTGTTCGTCGAGCACGTCGGCGCGAGCCCGGACCAACTGGCCCGATCGCGCAGGGTGCATTTCGCGCGTCGCCTGCTCGACGACACCGATCTGACGATCGTCGAGATCGCGGCGGCGTCGGGCTTTGGCAGCGTGCGCCAGCTCAACCGCACGTGCCGGGACGTGTTCCGCGCCGCGCCCGGAGAGCTGCGTGCGCGGCGCAGGGCGAGCGACCGGCTGGTCGCCGACGGGGGTCTCGCGCTGCGCCTCGCGCATCGCCCGCCGCTCGCGTGGAGCGCGATGCTCGACTACTTTCGCGCGCGCGCGATCCCGGGCGTCGAGCACGTCTCCGCCGACGCCTATCGACGCACGATCGACGTCGACGGCGATCCGGGAGTGATCGAGATCTCACGCGCCGCGGACGATCAGCTGCTGCTCCGGGCGCACCTGCCTCACTGGGAGGGCCTGATCCATCACGTCCAGCGAGCGCGCCGGATCTTCAACCTCGACTACGACCTCGATCGCGCGGTGAGCGGGCTTCGCGACGATTCGATCGTCGGGCCGCTGCTCGACGCGCGCCCCGGGCTGCGTCCCCCCGGCACATGGGATCCGTTCGAGACCGGCGTCCGAGCGATCGTCGGCCAGCAAGTGAGCGTGTCCGCGGCGAACACGATCGTCGCGAGGCTCGTCGCTCGCTGCGGCACGCCGGTCGCGGGACTGAGCGCACTCGGTCTCACCCATTTGTTCCCGAGCGCCGGAGCGCTGAGCGCAGCCGATCTGGACGGCCTCGGCCTGACCGGGGCGCGAGCGCGATCGGTCAACCACTTCGCGCGCGCCGTCGTCAATCGTGAAATAGCGCTCGATCGCGGCATGGCGCTCGATCGCCTCGTCGCGTCGATCGTCGCCACGCCCGGGCTCGGAGCATGGAGCGCGCATTATCTCGCGCTGCGCCTTGGCGAGCCGGACGCCTTCCCGGCCGGCGATCTCGGCCTGCGACGGGCGCTCGCCGACGCGACGGGCGCGCCGATCGCCGAGCACGCCGCATCCGAGCACGCCGAGCGGTGGAGGCCGCACCGCGCGCACGCCGCGATTCACCTGTGGCTCGGCTACGCGCCGTTGTAGGACGCCGGCGGCTGCGGGTCTTCGCGGATCGAGGCGATCTCGGAGAGCAGCGACTCTGAAGACGTGCCGCCGAGCACGCGCAAGCGCGGCAGGCGGTAGGGGTCCTCGGCCGGGCTCGCCCACCCGGGCACGACGGTCGTCGATCCCTTGAAGCCGGCGGCGTTGACGGCGCCGACGACGGTCGCGTCGTAGTGGCCGGAGGGGTAGCAGAACCAGTTGACGGGAACGTGGTAGCGATGCTGGATCGTCGCGCGCGCCCCAGCGGTCTGTTCGCGCAGCTGCCGCGCGTCGAGCGCGATCAGGTCGGCGTGGCTGATCCCCTGCGTGTCCAGCTCCCAGCCGGCGGCGATCAAGCCACGAATCTCGTTTTCGCCGAGCCCGCCCTGTGACGGGGGCAGTCCGGTCAGCTGGATGTTCTCGTCGGCGACCCAGCCGAGCGAGCGCAGCACCGGCAGCGCCTTCGTGAACTGCGACTGGTAGCCGTTGTCGAAGCTGATCACGATCGGTTTGCCGTGCGGAAGCGAGACGCCGCGACGCCAGTACGCGTCGAGCTGATCGAGCGTCACCGACGTCCAGCCCGCGTTCTTCAGCGCGCGCATCTGCGCCGCGAACTCTTCCGGCGTGACGTACAGGCCCGGGAACGGCGCGCCCGCCGGCGCCGGCGCGATCACGTGGTACATCAGAATCGGCACGCTCGCCGTCCCCGGGCGGCCGGTCGCGACGCCGCCCCCGCGGCTCGGCGCCGACGCGCTCGTGCTCCTGGGCGCCCCGCTCGTCAAAGCGCGCCGCGAGCCGTCGGTCCCGCCGCCGGAAGGGCTGCCGGACCCGCCGCCGGAACCGGCGAGCGCGACGACGAGCACGATCGCGACGGCGACGATCGCGGCGATCAGCGCGAGCGCGCCGCGGCGCCTGCGACGGAGCGCGCGCCGTTGCGCAGCGCGACGTGCGCGAAGGCTCTCGCCGTCCATCAGCCGCCGCTGAGGTTCGTCGGCAGCGACTGCCCGGCTGGCGGCGGATCGTCGTGCAGCAGCTGCGGCACCGTCACCAGGCGGTAGCCGCGCCGGCGCAGTGTGCGGATGATCGTCGGCAGCGCCGCGACGGTCTCCGAGCGGTCGCCGCCGGCGTCGTGCATCAGGATGATCGCCCCCGGCTTGGCGCCTTCGAGCGCCCGTTGCACGATCACGCCGACGCCCGGCAACGTGTAGTCGCCGGTGTCGACCGACCACAGGACCATCAGCATGTGCATCTGGTGCAGCAGGTGGAACGTCGTCGTGTTGAACGAGCCGTACGGCGGGCGGAACAGGCGCGGGCGCGGGGCGCCGAGCAGTTCGATTCGCGCGGCCTGTTCGAACAGCTCTTCGTGCTGGTCGTGCGCTGAGAGCTGCGCCATCATCGGATGCGTCTCGGTGTGGTCGCCGATCACGAAGCCGTCGCGGA
>DATHND010000039.1:0-44705 GCA_035486335.1 Solirubrobacteraceae bacterium | reverse complement strand
AACGAGTCCGAGCCGCGCGACGGCGCGGTGTTGATCGAGCTGTCCAAGTCACAGGTCGACCAGGTCGTGCGCAGCGCCGGCCAGGGCGGCACGCTGTCGGTACTGCTGTCGGCCGTCAACACGCCCGACTGGCCGCTCTCGCTCGACTCCTCCGGCGAGTGGGCCTACCCGACGCAGATGGACGACCGGCGGCTGTCGCGCTCGTTGCTCTCGGGGCTGCTCGTCCTCTCCTGCTTTCCCGCCGACGGCGGTTATCTCGGCATCGCCGAACTGGCTCGCACGCTGAACATGAACACGAGCACCACCCATCGCTATGTCACGACGCTCTTGGCGGTCGGGTTGCTGGAACGCGACCCCGGCACGCGCAAGTACCGACTCGTCGCCCAGTAGCGTCGCGTCGTGGCGGCGCCCGGCCTGCCGGCGCCCGCCCGCCCGCTCGCTCAGAGCGTGCGGCGCAGGTGCGCGGAGATTCGTCGAACGCTCGCAAGGTCGAGCTCGGCGCTGAACTGGAACGGCACCGCGATCACCGGGAAGCTGCGCCTTCGCAGGCGCGCGAGCTGGTTGCGTTGAAAGCGGGCGCGCTCGGACACCGCGCGCGCGGCGAGCAGCGCCGAGCGCCTGACGGTCGCCGTCGAGCCGCCGTCCACCGCTGAGCCGGCGCCGCTTGCTCGCCCGCCGTTCGCGGTTGGGCCGTCGGCGGCGTTCTCCAGCGCCGGCAGGCGGCGCAGCTCGGTCGCATTGAAGCGCTGCGGCAGAACCGCGTTGACGAGCACCGCCTCGAGCTCGCGCCCGAGCTGCTCGCGCAGCTTGTCCTGCAGCTCGAGCGTCTCGGTTATCGCCATCTCGGTTCCCTGCGCGACGGCGAAGTAGCTCGAGCGCGCCGGGTCCTCGAGCAGCGCGCGCACGCGCTCGGCTTGGCTCGCGATCGGGCCGACGCGCGCGATCCGCCCGAACGTTCCCGGCGAGCCGAGCATCCCGAGCGCGTGGCCGGTCGCCGGCGCGTCGAGCACGACGAGGTCGTAGCCGCGCCCGCGCCCGCGCCAGCGCCGTCCCCGCGTCAGCTCCCAGATCTTCACCATGCTGATCAGCTCCTTCGCGCCGGGCGCCGCAGCGGCGAAGTACTGAAACGTGCTGCTCGACGCGAGCACGCGGCCGGAGACGCGGCCGCCGAGCGCCTGCAGCCATTCCATCAGCGCCCGGTCCGGGTCGATCGTCAGGCTCGACAGACCGTCCTGCAGCTCGGTCTCGACGCCCGGCGCGGGCGCCGCGACGCCGAACAGCGCCGGCAGTCGCGCCTGCTCGCCGACCTCGACGACAATCGTGCGCCGCCCGCGTTCGCTCGCGAGCAGCCCGAGCGCGCTCGCGAGCGTGCTCTTGCCGACGCCGCCCTTGCCGGTCACGACGAGCAGCTCGCGCTGAAGTGCCGATGCCATCGCGGGCAGTCTCCCTCAAACCAGCGTGCTCAGGCTGGACCTACAATCGTTTCCATGAGCTCAGCCCAGGCGCATGAGGAGATCGACGCGCGGATCGTCTACGACGAGCGCGGTCTCGCGCCGTGCATCGTGCAGGACTGGAGCACCGGCGAGGTGCTGACGCTCGCGTACATCAACGCGCCGGCGCTTGCGCGCACGCGCGAGACGGGCGAGCTGCACCTCTACAGTCGCTCGCGCGAGGAGCTGTGGCACAAGGGCGCGACGAGCGGCAACGTGCAGAGCGTCAAGGCGCTGCGCCTGGACTGCGACGGAGACGCGGTGCTCGCGCTCGTCGAGCCGGCCGGTCCCGCGTGCCACACCGGCGAGCGCACGTGCTTCCACGACGGCGACGTCTCAGCGATCGCGCCGAGCGAGGTGCTGCCCGGTCTCGAGCGCACGGTGCGCGAACGCGCCGAGCAGCGCCCGCACGGCTCCTACACGGTCGAGCTGCTCGGCGACCCCGCGCTCGCCGGCGCGAAGGTGATGGAGGAGGCCGAGGAGGTGACGCGCGCCGCCCGCGAGGAGTCCGACGAGCGCGTCGACGAAGAGGCCGCCGACCTGATCTACCACCTGCTCGTGCTGATGCGCGGCAGGGGTCGCTCGCTGGCCGACGCCGAGCGGGTGCTCGATGAACGTCGCCGCTGAGCAGCTGACCGGGGCGCCGGGCGTCGAACCGAGCCTCGAGGTGGCGCGCGAGCTCGCGCTCGAGCACAACCTGATTCCGCTGCGCCACACCTACATCGAGGACTGCGAGACGCCCGTCTCGGCGTTTCTGAAGCTGCGCGAGCTGGCGCCGGCCGAGCCCGCGTTCCTACTCGAGTCGGCCGAGCAGGGCCAGCGCGTCGGGCGCTACTCGTTCATCGGCCTGCGCCCGCGCGGCGTGCTGCGCTGGTCGCTCGGCGACGGCGGCGACCCGTACGCGCTCGCGGCGGCCGAGCTGGCGCGTTACAGCCAGGCGCCGATCGCCGACGCGCCGCCGTTCATCGGCGGCTCCGTCGGCTTCTTCGGCTACGACCTCGTTCGTACTGTCGAGCCGCTCGCGGCGCCCAACCCGGACCCGCTCGGGCTCCCGGACATGGCGTTGATGCAGACCGATCTCCTCGTCGTCTTCGATCATCTGAAGCACACGGTCACGATCCTCGCGAACGTCGATCTTGACGCCGACGCCGAGATCGAGCGTGCCTACGCCGGCGCCGCGCGGACGATCGCCGAAGTGCGCGCGCGCCTGGCCGGGAGCGTGCCGCGCGCCGAGCGCGTCGAGCGCGAGCGCGAGCTGCCGCGCTTTGCGTCGAACATGACGCGCGAGCGCTTCGAGGCGAACGTCGCGCGGATCGTCGAGTACATCCACGCCGGCGACGCGTTCCAGGTCGTCCCGTCGCAGCGCTGGTCGGCGGCCGTGCCGGTCGAGGCGTTCTCGATCTACCGCGGCCTGCGCGCGGTCAACCCGAGCCCGTACATGTACTACCTCGACTTCGGCGACTTCCAGGTCGCCGGCGCGAGCCCCGAGCCGCTGTTGACCGTCAGCGGCCGCCGTGTCAGCACTCGCCCGATCGCCGGCACCAAGCATCGCGGCGCGACGCCCGAGGACGACCGCCGGATCGCCGAGGAGCTGCTCGAAGACGAGAAGGAGCGCGCCGAGCACGTGATGCTCGTCGACCTCGGCCGCAACGATCTCGGGCGCGTCTGCGAGTACGGCAGCGTCGCCGTCGACGAGCTGATGGAGGTCGAGACCTACAGTCACGTCATGCACATCGTCTCCGAGGTCTCCGGCACGCTGCGCGAGGACGTCGGCGCGATGGACGCGCTGCGCTCGGCGCTGCCCGCCGGCACGCTGTCGGGCGCGCCGAAGGTTCGCGCGATGCAGATCATCGACGAGCTCGAGCCGGTCAAGCGCGGCGGCTACGGCGGTGCGATCGGCTATCTCAGCTACGGCGGCGACCTCGACACGGCGATTCACATCCGCACCGTCGTCGTCAAGGACGGCGTCGCGCACATCCAGGCCGGCGGCGGCACCGTCGCCGACGCCACTCCCGCGTACGAGTACGAGGAGTCCGTCGCCAAGTCGACCGCCGCGATCCGCGCGATCGAGCTCGCCTGCAGGCAACCCGAGTGGCCATGAGCGCTCCCGACGAACAGATCAACGGAGCCCCGCGCGCACGGCGCGTCCTCGTGCTCGACAACTACGACTCGTTCACGTACAACCTCGTGCAGTACCTCGGCGAGCTCGGCGGCGAGATCGAGACGGTGCGCAACGACATGGCGAGCGTCGACGAGCTGCTCGAGCGCGGCTACGAGCGCTGCGTCGTCTCGCCCGGCCCGTGCACGCCCGACGACGCCGGGATCACGCTCGAGCTCGTGCGGCGGATGCCCGAGTCGGGTGTGCCGACGCTCGGCGTCTGCCTCGGCCACCAAGCGCTCGCGCAGGCCTTCGGCGGGCGCATCGCGCTGCACTCCCCCGTGCACGGCAAGGCGACGACGATCGAGCACGACGGGCGCACGATCTTCGCCGGCCTGCGCACGCCGCTGACCGTCGGGCGCTACCACTCGCTCGTCGTCGATCCGCAGCTGCCCGACCGCCTCGAGCAGTCCGCGTACGGCGGCGGCGTCGTGATGGGCGTGCGCCACCGCGAGCTGCCGGCCGAGGGCGTGCAGTTCCACCCCGAGTCGGTGCTCAGCACCGAAGGCAAGCAGCTGCTCGCGAACTTCCTGAGCGACGGCTGATGGCCAACGCGACGCTGACCCGCGCGATCGACGCGCTCGCTTCGCGCCGCGACCTGAGCGCCGACGAGAGCGCCGACGTGCTCGCCGAGATCATGCGCGGCGAGGTCTCCGAGACGCAGATTGCCGGCTTCCTGATCGCATTGCGCACGAAGGGCGAGACGGTCGAGGAGATCGCCGGGCTGGCGCGCACGATGCGCGCGCTCGCCGCGCACGTGCCGAGCGACCGCGACGATCTGCTCGACACGGCCGGCACCGGCGGCGGCCGGCGCACGTTCAACGTTTCTACGACCGCCGCGCTGATCGCCGCCGGCGCCGGCTGCGCGGTCGCCAAGCACGGCAACCGCTCGGCGACGAGCTCGTCCGGGTCGGCCGACGTGCTCGAGGCGCTCGGCGCGCGGATCGACCTCGACCCGGCCGGCGTCGCGCGCTGCATCGAGGAGGCGGGGTTCGGCTTCATGTTCGCGCCCGCGCATCATCAGGCGACGCGCTACGTCGTGCCCGTGCGCCGCGACCTCGCCGTGCGCACGATCTTCAACTTCCTCGGCCCGCTGACGAACCCCGCCGGCGCGAGCCGGCAGCTGATCGGCGTCTCAGATCCCAGCTTCCTCGAGACGATCGCCGGCGCGCTCGCGCGGCTCGGCGTCGAGCGCGCGCTCGTCGTCGCCGCCGAGGATGGCCTCGACGAGGTCTCGATCGCGGCCGGCACGAAAGTCGTCGAGGTCAACGGCGAGCAGCTCGAGCGCTATACGCTCGCGCCCGGCGACGTCGGCGTCGAGCCGGTCGCGCCCGACGTGCTCGAGCGCGACTGCGCCGGCGCCGAGCCCGAGCGGAACGCCGCCGTGACGCGCGCGATCCTCGACGGCGAGCAGGACGGCGAGGGCGCCTCGACGCGGATGCGCCTCGCGCTGATCAACGCCGGCGCCGCGATCTACGCGGCCGGCGCGGCGAGCTCGATCGCCGACGGCGTCGAGGCGGCGCGCGCCGCGATCGCCGACGGGTCGGCGGCCGCCGCGCTCGAGCGCTACGTGCGCGCGAGCCGCGCGCACGCGCCCTCGCGGGTGGCCTCGTGAGGTCGGCGCTGATGCGATCGGTCGACTGTGCAGAGTGCCGGACGGTCTCCACGACGCGCGGGGACGAACGATGAGCGCCGCGACCCCGAGCGTGCTCGCGCGGATCGTGCAGAGCACGCGCGAGGAGCTCACGCGACGCAAGCGCGAGCGTCCGATCGAGGCGCTGGAGGCGCTCGTCGGTCGCGACGATCCGGCGAGCGGGGCGGCGAAACGCGAGCCTGGCCGCTTTCGCCGGGCGCTCGCCGGCGACCGGATCGCGGTGATCGCCGAGTTCAAGCGCCGCTCCCCATCGGCCGGATCGCTGCGCGAGGAAGCGAAGCCCGAGGAGATCGTCGCCGCCTACGAGCGCGGCGGCGCGAGCGCGCTGTCGGTGCTGACCGAGGGTCCGAACTTCGGCGGCTCGCTCGATGACGTGCGCGTCGCGCGAGGCGCGAGCACGCTGCCGATTCTGCGCAAGGACTTCGTCGTCGACCGCTACCAGCTGCTCGAGGCGCGCCTCGCCGGCGCCGACGCCGTCCTGCTGATCGTCGCCGCGCTCGCGGATGCCGAGCTCGCCGAGCTGCACGCCGCCGCGCTCGCGCTCGGCCTCGACGTGCTCGTCGAGGTTCACGACGCCGACGAGGTCGCTCGCGCGCTCGCGCTCGATCCCGCCACGATCGGCGTCAACAACCGTGACCTGCGCGACTTCAGCGTCGACGTCGACCGAACGCGCGCGCTGCGCGCCGCGATCCCGTCCGGCGTCGCCGTCGTCTCGGAGTCCGGGATCGGCGATGCGAAGCAGCTGCGCGAGCTCGAGCGCGACGGCGTCGACGCGGTGCTCGTCGGCGAGTCGCTGATGCGCGCTCGCGACCCGGCGCTCGCGCTGCTCGCGCTGCTCGGCGGCGTGAGCGAGGCCCAAGCGCGTTGAGCGATCGCCTGGTCGGAGATAGCGCAAGTAGGCTTTATTTCGTCTTCATCGCCCCTGCTCATCATCATCCGCAATGAGGCGCACGTTCCTGATCCCGTTCATCTCCGCCCTGATCGGCGGTGGCGTCGTCGTCGCCGTCGTCGCCGCCGCGGGCGACCTCGGCAAGGGCGAAAAGTCGATCACGACCGTGCAGGCGGCGCCGATCGCGCCATCGAACGCCTCGCAGCAGAGCCAGGGACTGACGCCGCACGACATCTACATCAAAGACGCCCCCGGCGTCGCCTTCGTGACGTCGACGATCGTGCAGAAAACCGAATCGCCGTTCAACCTGTTCGGCGGCGGCGGCGAAGCGCAGCGCCAGGGCCAGGCGACCGGCTCGGGCATCGTGATCGACAACAACGGCACGATCCTGACCAACTACCACGTCGTCGAGAACGCGATCAAGGTGACGGTCAGCTTCGAAAAGGGCAAGACCGTCGACGCGCAGGTCGTCGGCAAGGACCCGTCGAACGACCTCGCGATCCTGCGCATCCACCCGGACGGCCTGACGCTGCACCCGCTCACGCTCGGCAACTCCGAAGGTGTGCAGGTCGGCGACCCGGTGCTCGCGATCGGCAACCCGTTCGACCTCGAACGCACGTTGACGACCGGCGTGATCTCGGCGCTGCAGCGGCAGATCACGGCGCCGAACGGCTTTGCGATCGACAACGTGCTGCAGACCGACGCGCCGATCAACCCCGGCAACTCGGGCGGTCCGCTGCTCGACGCCTCGGGTCGCGTGATCGGGATCAACTCGCAGATCGAGACCGGCGGCTCCGGTGGCGGCAGCATCGGCATCGGCTTCGCCGTGCCGATCAACACCGCCAAGGGCGAGATCTCGCAATTGGAGAAAGGCGGCACCGTCCGTGGCGCGTACATCGGCCTCACCTCGCTGACGATCGACGGCTCGCTCTCCGCGCTGAACCTGCCCGTCCAGAGCGGCGCGCTCGTGCAGAGCGTGCAGAAGGGCACGCCCGCCGAAAAGGCCGGCATTCGCGGCGGCACCGTCAACGGCAGCGTCGAAAACGGCCAGGTCGCGGTCGGCGGCGACATCGTCGTCTCGATCGACGGCAAGGCGGTCAACAGCTCCGAAGACCTCGCCAACGACATCTCCGCGAAGAAGCCCGGCGAGACGGTCACGGTCGGGCTGCTGCGCGGCGACGGCAAGGGCCACTACGAACACAAGACCGTCAGCGTTACGCTCGCCAGTCGTCCGAACTCGATCCCGAACGCGAGCACGCCCGAAGGCTAGCGAGCCGTCGACGCTGCGCGGAGCGGCGTCCTCGGTCGCTCGCGTGCAGAGCACGCCACGCTCCCTGCGTCCTTGCTCCGCTTGGTCGACGGCCCGCTAGAGGCCGATGTCACCGATCGGGCCGCTCGGCGCCCGCTACCGTTGAGGCGTGTCCGAGCCCGCCGCCAGAGCCGTGCCGAAGGTCAAGATCTGCGGGCTCACGAGCCTGGCCGACGCCGAGCTTGCGACGCAACTCGGCGCGTGGGCGCTCGGGATGATCTTCTACGAGCACAGCCCGCGCCGCTGCTCGCCGGCGGAGGCCGCGCAGATCGTGACCGCGCTGCGGCGCAAGGTCGAGCTGTGCGGCGTGTTCGTCAACGCGCCGCTGCAGCGCGTCGTCGCGCTGAGCGAGGACCTCGGCCTGACGCTGCTGCAGTTGGGTGGCGATGAGGGCCCGTCGTTCTGCGCCGAGGCCGCACGCCGCACCGGCGCGCGCGTGATCAAGGCGGCGCAAGTCTCCGGGCCGGGCGACGTGCGCGACCTCGAACGCTTCCACGTCGACTTCCACCTGCTCGACGCGCGCGCGAAGGACCCGCGCAGGCGCGCGCTGCGCGGTGGCACCGGCGAGACGTTCGACTGGGAGCTCGTGCGCGCGCGGCGCTCGCGCGTACCGCTGATCCTCAGCGGCGGGCTCGACGCCGGCAACGTCGGCGAGGCGATCGCAACCGTCCATCCGTACGCGCTCGACACGGCCAGCGGCACCGAGGCCGCGCCCGGGCGCAAGGACCCCGAGCGGCTGCGCGCGTTGTTCGACGCCGTCAAGCGCTCATCTGCGCACGACGAGGACGCCGCGTCCGCCGCCACCGCCCCCGTCGCGGGCGGCCGCGCGTGAGCGCCGGCGCGGCGCAGCAGCCGCTCGTCGAGCACCATTTCGGCGTCTACGGGGGGCAGTTCGTGCCGGAGACGCTGATGCCCGCGCTCGCCGAGCTCGAGCGCGCGTGGGCGCAGGCGCGCGCCGATCCGAGCTACCGCGCCGCGCTCGACGCGCTGCTGCGCGACTTCGGCGGCAGGCCGACGCCGCTGTACCGTGCTCGACGGCTCTCCGAGCTGCTCGGGCGGCCGCTGTACTTCAAGCGCGAGGACCTCAACCACACGGGCTCGCACAAGCTCAACAACGCCCTCGGGCAGGCGCTGCTCGCAAAGCGGATGGGCAAGCGCCGGATCATCGCCGAGACCGGCGCCGGCCAGCACGGCGTCGCGACGGCGACCGTCTGCGCGCTGCTCGACCTCGAGTGCGTCGTCTACATGGGCGTCGAGGACACGCGCCGCCAGCGCCCGAACGTGCAGCGGATGGAACTGCTCGGAGCGAGCGTCCAGCCGGTCGATGCCGGCGCGAAAACGCTGAAGGAGGCGACGTCGGCGGCGATCCGCGACTGGGTGACGAACGTGCAGAGCACGCACTACGTGATCGGCTCGGCCGTCGGGCCGGCGCCGTACCCGTCGCTCGTGCGCGACCTGCAACGCGTGATCGGCGACGAGGCGCGCGCGCAACTGCTCGAGGCCGAGGGGAGGTTGCCGACGCGCGTCGTCGCGTGCGTCGGCGGCGGCTCGAACGCGATCGGGACGTTCGCCGCGTTCCTCGACGACGCGGCCGTCGAGCTGGTCGGTGTCGAGGCCGGCGGCGATGGGATCGACACGCCGCGCCACGGCGCGCCGCTGACGGTCGGCGGCCGCGCCGGGATCCTGCACGGCTCGCGCTCGGCCGTGATGCAGGACGAGGAGGGACAGATCCTCGAAGCGCACTCGATCTCGGCCGGGCTCGACTATCCCGGCACGGGACCGCAACATGCGTTCCTGCGCGACAGCGGTCGCGCGCGCTATGCCGCCGTGACCGACGCGCAGGCGCTCGCCGCGTTCAAGCAGCTCGCCCGGCTCGAGGGGATCATTCCGGCGCTCGAGACGGCCCACGCACTCGCGTGGGTGCTCGCGCAGGAGGACGGCGAGCTCGACCTGATCTGCCTCTCCGGGCGCGGCGACAAGGATCTCGCCGAGGTTCTTGGCGGCGCATGAGTGCGCGGGCGGCGACTGGGGTGCGGCGGATCGCCGACGCGTTCGCGAACGCATCAGGGAGGGCCGCGCTGATGCCGTACCTGATGGCCGGCTACCCGACGCTCGCGCAGTCGACGGCGATCGGCGAAGCGTGCGTGCACGCCGGCGCCGACCTGCTCGAGCTCGGCGTGCCGTACAGCGACCCGCTCGCCGACGGCCCGGTGATCCACGAGGCGGGCACGCGCGCGCTGGCGGCCGGCGCGAGCGTCGGCGGTGTGCTCGAGGTCGCGCGCGCCCTGGCGCCGACCGTGCCGGTCGTGCTGATGTGCTACGCGAACATGGTCTACGCGCCCGGCGTCGACGCGTTCGTGCAGCGACTCGCGCGGACCGGCGCCTGTGGGCTGATCGTGCCCGACCTGCCCTTCGAGGAGGCCAGCGAGGTGTTCGCGGCGTGCGAGGCGCACGGCATCGCGCTCGTCCCGCTCGTCGCTCCGACGACGCCGCCGGAGCGCTTGCGCGCGATCGGCGAGCGCGCTCGCGGCTTCCTCTACACGGTCTCCGTCGTCGGCACGACCGGCGAGCGCGTCGCCCTGCAGGACAGCTTCGCGGAGGTGATCGCGCGCGCGAAGGCGAGCACCGACGTGCCGGTCGCGCTCGGGTTCGGGATCAGCACGCCCGAGCACGCGCGCCAGGCCGCCGAGGCCGGCGCCGACGGTGTGATCGTCGGCACGCGCCTCGTGCGCGCGGCGGGCGAGGGCGATGATCCGGTGGGCGCCGTCGGCGCGGTCGTCGCCGAGCTCGTCGCCGGGCTGACGTCGACCGACCGGCGGGCGGACAGCTAGGATTCGCCCGGCATGGGATTGATCCTCACCGCGACAGCCGGGCTGATCGTCTGGATCGTGCTGTGGGCGCTGGGCGCGACCGGCTTCGACGCGTTCCTGCTCGCGATCGCGATCATCCTCGTCGGCGCGACGCTGCGAGTCCTC
Organism: Solirubrobacteraceae bacterium; assembly: GCA_035486335.1. Lineage (GTDB taxonomy): Bacteria > Actinomycetota > Thermoleophilia > Solirubrobacterales > Solirubrobacteraceae > Palsa-744. The sequence continues at coordinate 34,230 of DATHND010000039.1, read as the reverse complement.
TCGGGCTATCTTCCTGGCCGTCGCAGCTAGCGGAGCGGTGCGCGCGCGCTGGCTGTGTCTGGCTGCTCTCGCCGCGGTCGCGCCGGCGCTCGCCGGCTGCGGCGGCGTTGGTGTCTCGGGTGCGACCGAAACGGTCGGCAACCAACTCGCGATCTACTCGAGCCTGCCGCTGCAGGGTCCCGATGCGCCGATCTCGACGGAAATCGTCGACGGCGAGCGTCTCGCGCTGTCGCGCGCCGGCGGCCACGTTGGCTCGTTCAGGGTCGGCTACTTCTCGCTCGACGACTCCAACCCGAAGACCGGCGAGCTCGACCCGAGCGCGACCGCGGCCGACGCGAAGATCGCGGCGCAGGACACGCAGACGATCGCGTATCTCGGCGAGCTCGGCTCCGAGTCGACGGCAGTCTCGCTGCCGCTGGTCAACGCCGCCGGCATCCTCCAGGTCAGTCCCGGCAGCCCGTACGTCGGGCTGACGTCCTCGCGCGACGCGGGACAGGACGAGCCCGAGCGCTTCTATCCGAGCGGCAAACGCAACTTCGGCCGCCTGCAACTCGGCGACCCGGCGCAGGCGCTCGCGCAGGTCGCGCTGATGCGCACGCTGCACGTGCACAAGCTCTACGTGCTCGACGACCAGGGCCCGTTCGACGTGCCGCTCGCCGAACTCATCGCCGGCGAAGCCGAAAAGGCGAAGATCGCTCTCGCCGCGCACGACAGCATCGCGACGACGGCGATCGGCGCCGGCGCGTACGCCGGCGAGGTCGAAAAGATCCAGCAGAGCGGCGCCGACGCCGTGTTCTTCGCCGGCGGCGCGGGCGAAGGGACGGTGGCGCTGTGGCGCGCGCTGCACGCCGCCGACCCGCGGCTGCTGCTGCTTGGCTCGAGCAGCCTTTCGGGTGAAGCGTTCACGAGCGCGATCGGCGCCGCCGGCGCACGGACGTACCTGACGACGCCGATCCTCGCGTTGAGCGACTACCCGCCGCCGGCGAAGCGCGTGCTCGCCGACTACCGGCGGCTGTTCGGCGGGCAGCCGGGCGCGTACGCGCTGTACGGGTACGCGGCGATGAACGTCGTGCTCGACGCGATCCGACGCGCCGGATCGCACGGCAACGACAGGCAGTCGGTGATCGACGCCTTCTTCACCACGCCCGAACGCGACTCGGTGCTCGGCCGCTATGCGATCGGCGCCGACGGCGAACCGACGTTCAACCGCTACGGTGCGGACCGCATCGTCGAAGGCCGCGCGCGGTTCCTGCGCGCCTACACCGTGCGCTGATCAGCCGCCGCCCTGCAGGCCGACGACGAGCCGCAGGCGCTCGATCCCGTTGCCGAGGCTGCCGCCGCCGGCGGAGATCGTGCTCAACGAGCGCAGGTACGGCACGAACGGCGCGACCGACGGGTCTTCGCTGAGGCCGACGCCTTCGAGCAGGCCGAGCAGCGTCGGGACGTCGACGATCACGCTCGGTCGATAGCCCTGGCCGAGCGCGGCGGACGCCGTTCCGTACGGCGCCGATCCTGAGACCGTGCTCGACGGGCTCAGCGCGTCCTGCACCGACTGTTCGCCCAGCCCGATCACGAACTTCGCGCTACCGCTCGCGCTCCTCCCGGCGGCGACGTCGAGCACGACCGGCAGGCCCGAAAGGCGCACGGCGACGGCGGCTTCGGCGCCCGGAACCTTCGCGCTCTGCACCGACGCGCCGCCGCTTCGCAGGATCGCGCCGAGCTCGGCGACGGCCGCGCGCGAGCGCGCGGCGTCGGTCGAGTCGATCACGACGCCGCCCTTCAGTTCGAGCAGGCCGGTGCCGGACGCGAACAGCCCGGCCGAACCCATCCAGCTCGCGAACTCGCGCTTCGTCGTGGCGCTTTCGGCGCCGAGCGCGCGCAGCGGCGCGAGGATGCCTCCGAGCAGCCCCTTGACGCTGATGCCGGTGCTCGACGCTTGCGAGCCGGAGCCCGACAGCGTGCCTCCGACCGAGACGAGCCCCTCGATCGCGCCGACGTCGGCGCCGAGCGAGTGGCCGACGTCGCCGAGGCCGACCGCGAGCCACGATTCGCCCGGCAGTTCGCCGAGCGCCGTCGCCGCGGCCGAGCTCGACGCGAACAGGCCGCCGGCTGCGCCGCCCGTTTCGGAGCCGACCGCGTCGGCGTCGACGGTGATCGAGGAAGCCGACGGGACGAGCGAGACGTTGACGAAGCCGCCGCCGGCGAGCAGCGAGAAGCCCGACACCGACGCCTGTGCGCTCGAGCCGCCGAACGCGGCTGCGTTCGCGTACACGTTCGCGAGCGCGCCCGCCGGTGCCGCGCCCACCAGCTTGGCGTACGTCGCGGCGGCGGCGAGCGACGGGCCGCCCGCGGTCGTGTCGATCACCGCGCGCACGCCCGTCTCGGTCCCGATCACGGCCAGCCGCGAGACGATCCCGAACGCGATCCCGCCGGCGTTCGCCTCGTAGGAGACGCCGCGATAGCTGACCGTGTGCGCGCCTGCGCGCGCGGCGAGCTGGGTCAGGAACGAGCGCGCCTTGGCCGCGTCGCGCGTGTCGAGCACGATCGCGCCTTCGACTGCGTGCGCCGCGAACGGGAACGCGCCGCCCGAGGAGGACCCGAGGATGCCCTGCTCGATCAGCGTCACGAGGCGATCGACCGCGCGTTCCTCGGAGCCGCCGGTCGCCGTCAGGAAGACGCCAGCGCGCGGGCCGAGCCACGGCGCGACGTCCTTGCCGTAGTCGAGCGCCGAAGAGCCGGGCGCCTGCAGCGCGGCGAGCAGGCGCAGGTACGGGTCCGCCTGGTGCGTCAGCGCCGTCGCGGCCGCGCGTGCCGAGCTCTGCAGCGAGCCGCTCGGGCGGACGAACGCGCCGGCGTACAGCGGTGCCGAGGCGGGCACGGCCTTAGCCGGGTCGATCGACGTGCCCGACGCTCCCGAGCCGCAGCCCGCGGTGGCGAGCGACGCGGCGGCGAGGACGGCTGCGAGCGCGGTGGCGAGCGCTCCTCGATTCGCGGACATCGCGGGCGATCGTAGCTGCTGCCGTGGCCGTCTCGACGCGCTTGACGCGCACATGCGCTGCAACGTGCGTGTCATGCGCGCGATCTGCAGCGCGGATTGCGGCTTCCGTACGTCGAGCGCTCGACGCGACGTTCGCCAGAACGCCCGTTCAGCGGGCGTTTTCCCACGTCCGGGGCCGATCGGAGGACATGGTGGGAGAAAATGTGCAATTAGAGTTGCGTTGTGGGAGGAAGTGGGGTATGTTCGCGACAGCGAGCCGGGGTGGAGGGGCTCCTCCCACTCCTCCACCTCGGCTCGGTAATCGATTTCGGAGCCTCCACCAGTGGTCCCTTTCCGTGGCACGTTCGACCATACGCTTGACGCCAAGAACCGCCTCACGGTTCCCGCTCGCTATCGCGCGGCGCTCGCCGAGGGGGTGGTCCTGGCGATGCCCGTCGACCTGAAGCCGTGTGTCGGCGTGTGGCACCCGGAGGAGTACGAGCGCTACAGCCGCCGCGCGCTCGCCGAGCTGCCGCCGCTGTCGCCGCGCCGGACCGAGCTCGAGCGCTTCTTCTACGGCAGCTCGCAGGACGCCGACCTCGACGCCGCCGGGCGGATCATGGTGCCGGGGTTCCTCGGAGAGCACGCGAAGCTGCACAAGGAGGTCGTCGTCGTCGGCGCCGGCGACCGCCTCGAGCTGTGGAGCAGGGATGCCTGGGACGACCACCGACCGGCGCTGTTGAGCGGCGTCGCCGAGATCACCGCGCATGTCGACGACACTGCTTGAGATGAGACGCTCCCAGCGCCGCCCCCCTCGCGGGCGGCAGTCCTCGCGCGGCAGCGGCCAAGCCGGCGTGCACGAGCGCGCGCTCGCGGCCGGCGCGAGCGTCGGCGGCCACGTGCCGGTTCTCGCGGAGGAGCTGCTGGAGCTGCTCGACGTCCGGCCCGGCGAGACGGCGATCGACTGCACGTTCGGCGACGGCGGACACGCGCGCCTGCTCGCCAGACGCCTCGGCGCGCGCGGGACGCTCGTCGCGATCGACCGCGATCCGCTCGCGGAGGAGCGCTTCGCGGCGCTCGCCGACGACGTCGAGTGCTCGCTTCGCTTCATTCGCGGCGGCTACGCCGAGGCGCTCGCGCTGCTCGCGCAGGAGGGGCTGCGCGCCGACGCGGCGTATTTCGACCTCGGGATGTCATCGATGCAGGTGGACACGCGCGAGCGCGGCTTCTCGTACTCCTACGAGGCGCCGCTCGACATGCGGATGGACCCGGAGCAGGAGCTGAATGCGCGAGAGATCGTGAGCACGTGGGACGAGCGCAGGTTGGCGCGCGCGCTGCGCGACTTCGGCGAGGAGCGCCACGCGGGGGCGATCGCGCGCGCGATCGTCAGCCGCCGCGCGCAGGCGCCGATCGAGACTACGCTCGAGCTCGTCGACGCGATCAACTCGGCCGTTCCCGCGCCGGCGCGCTTCGCCGGCGGGCACCCGGCGAAGCGCTCGTTCCAGGCGCTGCGCATCGCGGTCAACGACGAGCTCGACCAGCTCGATCGCGCGCTCCCGCTGGCGTGGTCGCTGCTGCGCGAGGGCGGCGTGCTCGCGGGCATCTCGTTCCACTCGCTCGAGGACCGACGCGTCAAGCGCTTCCTCGCGGGGCGCGCGCAGGGCTGCATCTGTCCGCCGGACCTGCCGGTCTGCGCGTGCGGCCGCGAGCCCGAGGCGGCGCTGCTGACACGTCGCTCGGTCGTGCCCTCCCCGCGGGAGGTCGCCGAGAACCCGCGCGCGTCATCGGCGCGCCTGCGCGCCGCGCGCAAGCTGACCGACGACTCGGAGCCGCTCGACCCGGCCGCGACCGGCCGCTTCGAGGAGGACGCGAGACGATGACGCCGCCCGCCGCCGCGGCTCCCGCTCCCGCCGTTCGCCCACGCCGCGCGCCGGCGCCGCGTCGCGCGCCCGGTCCGCGCGGACCGCGTCGCGTCTCGGGCCCGTCGCGTCCGGCGCGCTCGTCGCGCCCGGCGTCGACGCCGCGTCAGGGGCGCTCGCGTGGCGCCGCGCGAGCGAACGCGCTGCCGCTCGCGCTCGTCTCGGCGTTCGAGGCGCTCGCGCAGCACCGGCTGCTCGACCGGCTGATCCGCGGGCGCACGTGGATCGGGATCGTCGCGTTCGCGCTGATCGGGATCGTGACGTTGCAGCTGGGGCTGCTGAAGCTGAACGGCGGCATCGGGCACGCGATCGAGCGCGAGGCGCTGTTGCAGCGCCAGAACGCCGCGCTGAGCATCGAAAACTCGGAAATGGCGTCCGGCCTGCGCGTCGAGACGCGCGCGGCGCAGCTCGGGATGGCGTTCGCGCCGACCGGCCAGCTGCGGTTCCTCGGCTCGCGACCCGATGAAGATGTGGCGAAGGCGGCGGCCGCGCTGACGACGGCTGCCCGCGCGGCGGCGGCGGCGCGAACGTCCGAAAGCTCGACGTCGACCTCGACGTCAGGTGAACCGTCGGCTTCGACCTCGGGCGAAGCCGGCTCCGGCGTGCCGACGCAGGAAGCAGAATCCTCCAGCGCCTCCAGCGCCTCCGGCACCTCCGGCGGCTCCGGCGGCGAAGCGCAGGCGGGCGGCGGCGAAACGGCGCCGTCGGGCGGGACGCAGCCGAGCGCGGGAGGCTGAGCAGTGGCGATCGTCCAGCGCCGGATCGGGGGGATCTTCGCGCTGTTCTTCGCCCTGCTGCTGCTCGCCGCCGCGCGCACGCTGTACCTCGGCGCGCTGAAGGGCGGCAGCCTGCGAAAGGCGGCGGCGACGCAGCAGCTCTCCTACGAAGCCGTGCCGGCGCAACGCGGGTCGATCACCGATCGCGACGGCGTCGATCTGGCGGTCTCCGAGCCGGCGCAGGACCTCGCGGCGGACCCGTATCTCATCAGGGAACCGCTCGCGACGGCGCAGAAGCTCGCGCCGCTGCTCGGCAAGCCGGAGGGGCAGGTGCTGCGCGAGCTGTCGCAGCGCAGCGGCTTCGTGTATCTCGCGCGCGCGCTGCCGGCGCAGCAGGCGCGCGCGGTGATGGCGTTGAAGGTCCCGGGCGTGACCGGCACGCCGGTGATGCGCCGCGTCTACCCGCGCGGCGCGCTCGCGGCGCAGGTGCTCGGCGTGGTCGGCACCGAAGGCAACGGCCTGTCGGGCCTGGAGTACTCCAGCAACGCGCTGCTGCACGGCCACACCGGCGAGCGGCGCGTCGTCAGCGACGCGCTCGGGCAGCCGGTGTCGATCTCCGAACCGCACCCGGAGCAGGCTGGTACGCCGCTGTCGCTGACGATCGACGCGAACATCCAGCAGCGTGCCGAAGACGTGCTCGGCGCGGTCGGGCGCGTGTTCAGCCCGAAAGACGCGACGGCGATCGTGATGAACCCGCAGACGGGCGCGATCCTCGCGATGGCGAACTGGCCGCAGGTCAACCCCAACTCCCCTGGCGCGTCCTCGCCGGAAGCGATGGAGAACCGGGCGGTCGGCTTCGACTACGAACCGGGCTCGACGTTCAAGGCGGTGACGGTCGCCGGCGCGCTGCAGCAGGGGCTCGTGACGCCGACGAGCAGCTTCGCGATCCCCGACCAGATCAAAGTCGCCGACAGAACGATTCATGACGACACCGAACACGCCGAAGAGGACCTGACGACGGCGCAGATCCTCGCGCAGTCGAGCAACGTCGGCGCGATCAAGATCGGCGCGCTGGAGGGGCCGAACGACTTCTCCGGCTGGGTCAGCCGATTCGGCTTCGGGCGGCGAACGGGGATCGAACTGCCGGGCGAGGAAATCGGCCAGGTGCTGCCGGTCGGCAAGTACTCGGGCTCGTCGATGGGCAACCTGCCGATCGGGCAGGGCCAGCTCGTCACGCCGCTGCAGATGGCGAGCGCGTACGCGGCGATCGCGAACGGCGGGATCCTGCGCCAGCCGCGCGTGATCCAGTCGGTCGGCTCGCAGCCGCGGCCGACGCCGCCCGGGCGGCGCGTGATCTCGGCGCAGACGGCAGCGTCCCTGCGCCAGATGCTCGAGGGCGTGCTCGCGCCGGGCGGCACGGCGAGCGAGGTCTCGATTCCCGGGTATCAGCTGGCGGGCAAGACGGGCACGGCGAGCAAGATCGATCCGGCGACGGGCGAATACTCGAAAACGGCGTACGTCGCCTCGTTCATGGGCTTCGCGCCGGCGTCGGACCCGAAGCTGCTGTGCGCGGTGATCGTCGACGAACCGCAGGCCGGCTCGATCTACGGCGGGACGGTCGCGGCGCCGGCGTTCGGCGAGATCATGAGCTTCGCGCTGCCGTATCTGCGGATTCCGCCGGGATAGCTCACGCGCGTCCGGCCGCGGCGGCGGACGCATCCGGCGGGGGTAGCATCCGCGCGATGAGGCTCGACGGGTTGACCGCCGGTCTGGACGCGGCGGCCGCCGGCGATCTCGGCGCGGGCGGGGGCGTCGAGATCGGCGGGCTCGCATACGACAGCCGCGCGGTGCGCGGCGGCGAGTTGTTCTTCTGCGTATCGGGCTTTCGCAGCGACGGGCACGAGTTCGCGCCGCAGGCGATCGCGCAGGGTGCGGCGGCGCTCGTCGTCGAGCGGCCGCTCGGGCTCGGCGTGCCGGAGCTGCTCGTCGCGTCGGCGCGCGCGGCGATGGGGCCGATCGCGGCGCGCTTCTACGGCGACCCGACGGCGGAGCTGCGCGTGGTCGGCGTGACGGGGACGAACGGCAAGACGACGACGGCGCACCTCGTGCGCGCGCTGCTGGAAGCGGCTGGGACGCAGTGCGGGCTGCTCGGCACCGTGACGTCGTTCGTCGGCGGCGAGGAGCGAGGGGTCGAGCGCACGACGCCGGAGGCGATCGACCTGCAGCGGACGTTCCGCGAGATGCTCGAGGGCGGCGACGGCGCGTGCGCGATCGAGGTCTCTTCGCACGCGCTCGAGCTCGGGCGCACGAATGCGACCGAGTTCGCGGCGGCGGTGTTCACGAACTTGACGCAGGACCATCTCGACTTCCACGAGACGATGGAGGACTACTTCCTCGCCAAGCGGCGCCTGTTCGTCGAGCATGCGCCGGGCGTGAGCGTGGTCAACGTCGGCGATCCGTACGGACGGCGCCTGTCGGGGGAGCTCGAGCACGTGCGCACGTTCGCGGTCGACGCGCCGGCGGACTTCAGCGCGAGCGACGTTCGCTGCGACCTCACCGGTTGCACGTTCACGCTGCGCACGGCGAACGTCACGCGCGAGCTGCGCCTGCCGATGCCGGGCCGCTTCAACGTCGCGAACGCGCTCGGCGCGCTGCTCGCCGCACACGAGCTGCTCGGCGGCGAACGCCTGCAGGAGCTGATCGCGGCGCTCGAGCGCGGGGTTCACGTGCCGGGGCGCTTCGAGCCGGTCGACGACGGTCAGGAGTTCGCGGTGCTGGTCGACTACGCGCACACGCCGGACTCGCTGGAGAACGTGCTCGCCGCCGCGCGTGGGCTGGTCGCGGCGGGCGAGCGGCCCGGCGCGCGCGTCGTCTGCGTGTTCGGCGCCGGCGGCGACCGCGACCGTGGCAAGCGCCCGCTGATGGGCGAGATCGCGGCGCGCCTGGCGGACGTCGCGATCGTGACGTCGGACAACCCGCGCTCGGAGGAGCCCGAGCAGATCATCGCCGAGATCATGGCGGGCGCCGCGCGCGTCGAAGCCGGCGAGCGCCGCGAGCCCGACGCGCAGGGGCCGGGAGGCTCGCAGGCGCTCGTGATGTCGGTGCGCTCGATCGCCGACCGTGCGCGGGCGATCGACGAGGCGATCGCGGCGGCGCAGCCGGGCGACGTCGTCGTGATCGCGGGCAAGGGGCACGAGCAGGGGCAGGAGTTCGCAGGCGGGCGCAAGGTGCCGTTCGACGACGCGACGGTCGCGCGCGAAGCGCTGCGCACGCGCGGGTCGCGAGGATGAGGGTGCGAGCGCGATGAGGTCGTGGGACGCGCCGCGCGTGGCAGAGGCGGCGGGCGCGACGCTCGCCGGCGTGCCGGCGGCGAGCGTCGAGGCCGCCGTCGGCTCCGACGCTCAGCCCGGTCCGGTGCGGGCGGCGATCGACTCGCGTCGGCTGGCGGCCGGCGAGCTGTTCGTCGGGTTGGCGGGCGAGCGCGCCGACGGCGGCGAGCATGCCGCGGAGGCGCTTCGGATGGGGGCTTGGGGAGTGCTCGTCGCGCCGGAGCACGCGGCGTCGGCGTCGGCGGCGGCGAGCGAGGCGGGGAGGGGCGGGGCGGTGCTCGTGCACGAGCACCCGCTCATGAGCCTGCAGGCGCTCGCGCGCGCGTGGCGGCGCGAGCTCGGCGCGCAGGGGACGAAGGTCGTCGGGATCACGGGTTCGACGGGGAAGACGTCGACGAAGGACATCCTCGCGGCGCTGCTCGCGCGGAGCATGCGCGTGGTCGCGAGCGTGGAGAACCTCAACACGGAGATCGGCCTGCCGCTGGCGGTCCTCGCGGCGCCGGCGGGGACGCAGGCGCTCGTGCTCGAGATGGCGATGCGCGGGCGGGGTCAGATCGCGGAGCTGGCGACGATCGCGGAGCCGGATGTCGGCGTGATCGTCAACGTCGGCCCGGTGCATCTCGAGCTGCTCGGGTCGCTGGCGGCGATCGCGGCGGCGAAGGCGGAGCTGATCGCGGGCCTACGGCCGGGCGCGACGATCGTGCTGCCGGCGGGCGAGCCGCTGCTCGAGCCGCATGTGCGCGCGGACGTCGAGACGGTGACGTTCGGCGTCGGCGGCGACGTCGCGCTCGCGCAGGCGAGCGGCGACGGACGCGTGCTGATCGCGGCGCACGGGCGGACGATCGAGCTGCGGCCGTCGTTCGCGCAGGCGCACAACCTGCGCAACCTGCTCGCGGCGGCGGCGGCGGCGCTGGCGCTCGGGACCGAGCCGGAGGGGCCGCTCGAGGTCCGCTTTTCGGCGCTGCGTGGCGAGCGTCTGGCGTTGCCGGGTGGCGTCGTCGTGATCGACGACTGCTACAACGCCAACCCGATGTCAATGCGCGCGGCGATCGACGACTTGACGGAGACGGCGCCGACGCGGCGCGTGGCGGTGCTCGGCGACATGCTCGAGCTCGGCCCTGATGCGCCGCGCCTGCACCGGGAAATCGGGCTGTACGCGGCCGACGCGGGCGTCGATCTGATGATCGCGGTCGGCGCGCTGGCGGCGGAGATGCGCACGGAGTTCGACGGCGAGTCCTACGCGGTCGCCGACGCGCCGGCGGCGGCGGAGCTGCTCGCGACGCTGCTAGCGGACGGCGACACGGTGCTCGTCAAGGGCTCGCGCGGCGTCGGCCTGGAGCGCGTGGCCGAGGCGCTCGGCGCGGCGCGGGGACGCTGATGGGCCGGATCTTGTTCGGCGGCACGGCGGCGCTGCTGATCTGCCTGTTCCTCAGCCCGAAGTTCATCGAGTTCCTGCGCGAGCGCGAGTTCGGCCAGCAGATCCGCGAGGACGGGCCGGAGGGTCATCAGCAGAAGGCGGGCACGCCGACGATGGGCGGCGTGATCATCTTCATCGCGATCTCGGTGCCGTTCCTGATCCTGACCGACTACGACTGGCGCTCGGTCGGGATCTTCGGCGCGATGATCGCGTGCGCGCTGCTGGGGTTCGCCGACGACTACACGAAGCTCGTCAAGCGCCGTTCGCTCGGACTGCGCGCGCGGACGAAGCTGATCGTGACGATCGCGATCTCGCTCGGGCTGTGGTACATCGCGCGCTATCAGGCGCATCTGGCGCCGACGCTGAGGCTGCGGTTCGTCGACTACCAGATCGACCTCGGGTGGGCGTATCCACTGTTGATCTACCTGGTCGTCGCGGGGACGACGAGCGGCGTGAACTTGACGGACGGGCTCGACGGGCTGGCGGCGGGCTGCGCGGGGATCGTGCTGCTGGCGTACATCGGGATCACGTTCATCACGGGCGAGGACGACATGGCGATGCTCGCGGGGTGCCTCGTCGGCGGGTGCATCGGCTTTCTCTGGTTCAACGCGTTTCCGGCGACGATCTTCATGGGCGACACCGGCTCGCTCGGGCTCGGCGGCGCGATCGCGGGGCTTGCGGTGATGACGAAGACGGAGCTGCTGCTCGTGCTGCTCGGCGGGATCTTCGTGATCGAGGCGCTGTCGGTCGCGATCCAGGTGATCTCGTTCCAGACGACGCGAAAACGCGTCTTCCTGATGGCGCCGATCCATCACCACTTCGAGCTGCGCGCGTGGGGCGAGACGAAGATCATCCTGCGCTTCTGGATCGTCGCGGCGATCTGCTGTGCGATCGGCTTCACGATCTACCGGCAGAGCATCGGCTGAGGTGAAGCGCCGGCCCGCGATCCCCGCCGGCCCTTACCTGGTCGTCGGCCTCGCGCGCTCTGGCGTCGCCGCGGCACGTGCGCTGCGAGCGCGCGGCGCTCAGGTGATCGGACTCGACTCCTCCGCGTTTGCGGCGGCCGAGGCGTTGCGAGCGGAGGGGGTCGAGGTTTTCTTGGACGCCGACGACGTGCCTGGGCTGCTCGAGCGCGTGCGCGCCGTCGTCAAGAGCCCGGGTGTGCCGGCGCAGGCGCCGACGATCGCGGTGGCGCGCGAGCGCGGCGTGCCGGTGCTCGGCGAGCTGGAGCTCGCGTGGCGGCTGCTGGAGAACGAGTTCGTCGCGGTGACGGGGACGAACGGCAAGACGACGACGGTCGAGCTGATCGGGCACATTCACCGCGAGGCGGGCCTGCCGGTCGCGGTCGCGGGCAACGTCGGCACCGCGCTCAGCTCGCTCGTCGGCGAGCTCGATCGGCGCGCGACGGTCGTCTGCGATGCGTCGTCGTTCCAGCTCGAGGACACGCTCGCGTTCGCGCCGGAGGCGGCGGCGCTGCTGAACGTGACGCCGGACCATCTCGATCGCCACGGCACGCTCGAGGCGTACACGGCGGCGAAGCTCGAGGTGTTCGCGCGCCAGAGCGCCGAGGACGTCGCGGTGTACCCGGCGGAGCTCGCCGAGCGGATCGCGCCGGCAGGCGGCGCGGACCCGATCCCGGGCGCCGCGCGCCGGGTCGCGTTCGGCTGGGACGCGTCGGCGGCGCTGTTCGAGCTCGACGGCGAGCTGTGGTGGGGGGCGCGGCCGTTGCTCTCGCTGGCGGAGCTGCGCTTGCGCGGGCGCCACAACGTCGAGAACGCGATGGCGGCGGCGGCGGTCTGCCTGGCGCGAGGCGTCGACGCCGAGGCCGTGCGTGCGGGGTTGGCGTCGTTTCACGGCGTCGCGCACCGCCTCGAGGAGGTCGCCGAGCTCGGTGGCGTGCTGTACGTGAACGACTCGAAGGCGACGAACGTCGCGAGCACGCTCGTCGCACTCGACGCGTTCGCCGGTCGCCCGCTGCACTTGATCCTCGGCGGGCAGGGCAAGGGTCAGGACTTCGCGAGCCTGCGCGAGCCGGTGCAGCGGGAGTGCGCGGGGGTGTACGTGATCGGCGAGCACGCCGCGACGATCGCGTCCGCGCTCGCGAAGATCGCGCCGCCGGTGCTCGAATGCGGCGAGCTCGACCGCGCCGTGGCGTGCGCGCGGGCGGCGGCCGAGGGCGATGCGGACGCGGGCTCGGCGGTCGCGCGTGCGAGCGATCGAGGGCCGGTCGTGCTGCTCTCGCCGGCGTGCGCGAGCTTCGACCAGTTCGTCGACTACGAAGCCCGCGGCGCGGCGTTCCGCGCGCTCGTCGAAGAAATGGAGGTGTAGCGCGCCACATGTAGAAGTGAAACGGGATGCCATCGGCCGCAGCACGGCGCGCGCGCTCCTCGGCGGGCGATCGTCTCCAGCGCAAGCGCGGTCGCGGCACGAGCGTCAAGGCGGCCAGCCAGCCGCTCGAGCAGCGCATCCTGATCACGGCGACGCTGTGCCTGCTGGCGTTCGGCGCGGTGATGGTCTACAGCGCCTCCTCGGCGACGTCGCTGCTGCAGAGCGGCGGCACGGGCAGCGGCTACCTCGTCAAGTACCTCGTGTACGGCGCGATCGGCCTCGTCGTAATGCGCGTGCTCGCGCGCGACGGCGTCGAGAAAATCGAGAAGATCACGGCGCCGCTGCTGGTGACGTCGTTCGTGCTCGTGCTCGCCGTGCACATCCCGCACGTCGGCGTCAGCGTCAACGGCGCGCGACGGTGGATCGGCCCGGGGCCGTTCCAGTTCCAGCCGTCAGAGCTGATGAAGCTCGCGCTCGTGCTGTACGGCGCGACGCTGCTCGCGAAGCGCCCGCAGCGCGTGCACGAGCTGCGCGAGCTGCTGAACCCGCTGCTCGTCGTCGTCGGCGGCGCGTGCCTGCTCGTCGTCACGCAGCCGGACCTCGGCACGGCGATGGTGATCGCGTTCACGACGACGGCGCTGCTCGTCGCGGCGGGGATCCCGGCGCGCAATCTCGCGATCGTGCTCGGCGGCGCGTTCGCGGTCGTGATGCTGTACGCGATCGTCAAGCCTTACGCGCGCGCGCGCCTGACGTCGTTCCTCGACCCGTGGGCGCATGCGTCGAGCAGCGGCTTCCAGGCAGTGCAGGGTCAGATCGCGATCGGCTCGGGCGGTCTGTTCGGCGTCGGCCCGGGGCAGTCGGTGCAGAAGATCTTCTACCTGCCGGAGGCGCCGACGGACTTCATCCTCGCGGTGATCGCCGAGGAGCTCGGCGCGATCGGCGTCTGCGCGCTGCTGTTCCTGTACGGGCTGATCGCGTACGCGGGCCTGCGCACGGCGAAGGGCGCGCGCAGCCTGCACAGCGCGCTGATCGCCGTCGGCGTGACGTCGCTGATCGTCTCGCAGGCGCTGCTCAACGTGTTCGCGGTGCTCGGCCTCGCGCCGCTGACCGGCGTGCCGCTGCCGTTCGTCTCCTACGGATCGAGCAGCCTGATCGTGATGCTCGCGGCGATGGGGCTGCTCGTCAACGTCGCCTCGGGCGGGACGGCGCACGTGCGAGCGGTGCCGTCATCGCGCGGGCGCTCGCCCGACGCGCGGGCGCGCGACACGGCAGGATTGGCCGGTGGATCGAGCGAAGCGGATCGTGATCGCGGCGGGCGGCACGGCGGGGCACGTCGTGCCGGCGCTCGCGGTGGCAGACGCGCTGCGAGCTGACGGCGCCGAGGTCTCGTTCATCGGCGCGGGGCGCGCGGAGGCGCAGCTGGTGCCGGCGGCCGGCTATGAGCTGCACGCGATCTCAGTCGAAGGGCTGAGCCGCACGAGTCCGCTGCTCGCGCTGCGCGCGCTGCTGCGCGCGGCGCTCGCGTTGCCGCGCGCGCTCGCGCTGCTGCGGCGGCTGCAGCCGGACGCGGTGATGGGCGGTGGTGGCTACGTGGCGGGTCCGGTGGCGCTCGCGGCGATCGCGCTGCGGGTCCCGGTCGTGCTGACCGAGGCCGACAGCCACATGGGCCTGACGAACCGCCTGCTCGCTCCGTTCGCGGCGCGCGTGTGCCTTGCGTTCCCGTCGCCGGCCCGAAGCCGGCGGCGCCGTCTGTGGCGCTGGCCGGGCCGGCGCGGCGGACGCGTGCTGGTCACGGGCCGGCCGGTGCCGACGCCGGCGCGCGCGCTCGACGGCGCTCGTGCACGGCTCGGGATCGGCCCGGAGGAGACGTGTGTGCTCGTGTTCGGCGGCTCGCTCGGCGCGAGCAGCATCAACCGCGCGGCGACTGACGCGTTCACAGGCAGTCTGCTCCGCGTGCTGCACATCGCCGGCCGGCGTGATTTCGCGGAGCTCTCCGCGCGCGAGCTGTCGCCGGGGTACGAGGTGCGCGAGTTCCTCGACCGCGATGACTTCGCCGATGCGCTCGCGGCGGCGGACCTCGCCGTGGCGCGCGCGGGCGGCTCGGTGTTCGAGATCGCGGCGCACGGCGTGCCGGCGATCCTCGTGCCGTACCCGCACGCGGCGGGCAACCACCAGAGCTCGAACGCGCGCTGGATGGTGGACGCGGGCGCGGCGGTCGTGATCGAGGACGAACAGCTGAGCGGGCCGAGCCTCGCGCGTCTGGTTGCGGCGCTGCTGGCCGATCGGCCTCGGCTTGCGGCGATGGCGGACGCCGCGCGCAAGCTCGCGCGCCCGGACGCCGCGCGCGAGGTCGCCGAGCAGCTGCTCGAGGTCGCCGGCGGATGAGCGCGACGCGACCGTGGTCGGGGCGGCGCCTTCACTTCATCGGCGTCGGCGGCGCCGGGGTCAGCGCGTATGCGCGCGCGGCGTGGACGCTCGGCGCGGAGGTCAGCGGCTCGGATGCGGCCGAGAGCCCATACTCCCGCGAACTGGCGGCCGACGGCGTGCTCGACGCGCGGATCGGGCACGCGCGCGAGAACGTGCCGGCAGGCGATGACGTCGAGGTCGTCTACTCGTCGGCCGTCCCGGCCGAGAACGTCGAGCGGGTGGCGGCGCGCGAGCGTGGCCTGGCCGAGCGAGCGCGCGCGGAGCTGCTCGGCGAGCTGACGGCGCTGCGGCGCACGATCGCCGTCGCGGGCACGCACGGCAAGACGACGACGGCGTCGATGGCCGTGCACGCGCTGCGCGCGGCGGGGCTCGACCCGGGGTGGCTCGTCGGCGGCTCGATCGGCGGCGGCCTGCCGAACGCGCGCTGGAGCGACGGCGAGTGGCTCGTCGTCGAGGCCGACGAGTCGGACCGCTCGATGTTGAGCGTCGACGTCGACATCGCGGTGCTGACGAACGTCGAGCTCGACCACCACGCGACGTTCACCTCGCTGGCGGAGCTGCGCGAGGCGTTCGCGGCGTTCCTCGCACGCGCGCGCGCGGCGATCGTCGTCTGGGACCGCCCGGAGCTGCTGGAGTTGGCGCGCCGGCCGGCGTCGGCCGAGAAGCTGTTGGACCCGACGCGTCGCTCGCCGCTCGCGACCGAGCCGCCGCGCGGGGTCGATTTAGTGCCATACGACGTGCCCGACCCGCGACTGTCGCCCGAGGGAGCGCGCTTTCGGTGGCGTTCGCACGAGGTGCGTCTGGCGGTGCCCGGCGCGCACAACGCGTTGAACGCGGCGGCGGCGCTCGAGGCGGCGCGGTCCGCCGGCGCCGAGGAGCGCGCGGCGATCGCCGGCCTCGCGGGTTTCGATGGCGCGGGGCGGCGCTTCCAGCTCGTCGGCGAGAGCGCGCGCGGCGCGCGCGTGTACGACGACTACGCGCACCATCCGACGGAGGTCGCGGCGACGCTCGCGGCGGCGCGCACGCTCGCGCCGAGCCGCCTGGTCGCGATCTTCCAGCCGCATCTGTACTCGCGCACGCGGCTGCTTCGGCGGGAGTTCGGAGAGGCGTTGACGAAGGCGGACGTGGTCGCCGTGCTCGACGTCTACCCGGCGCGCGAGCGGGCCGAGGATCACCCGGGAGTCAGCGGCCTGCTGATCGCCGAGGCGGCGGCCGACGCGGCGGCGGGCCGGCCGGTGTTCTGGCTGCCCGACTTCGACGCCGCCGCGCGCGTGCTCGCCGACGTGCTCGAGCGGGGCGACGTGTGCGTCGCGATGGGCGCCGGCGACGTCGATGTGCTCGCGCGCAGGCTCGTCGACGCGCCGGCCGTCGCGGGCGGGGGAGCAGACGCGTGAGCGACGCCGTTCGCCGCCACCGGAGCGGCGCGTGAGCGCCGCCGTCCCGGCGCCGCCGGAGATGGTCCGGTGCGACTTCCCGATCGCGCGCATGTCGACGGTGCGGACGGGCGGCGCGGCCCAGTTCTTCGCGCGCGCGGGCAGCGAGGCGGAGCTGCTCGAGCTGCTGGCGTGGGCGCGCGCGGCGGCGGCGCCGGTCAGCGTCGTCGGCTCAGGGTCGAACGTGCTGATCGCCGACGACGGCGTCGCGGGGCTCGTGCTGAAGCTCGATCGCGAGCTCGCGCGGATCGAGCGCGACGGCGCGCGGATCGTCTGCGGCGGCGGCGCGCGGCTGCCGGCGGTCGCGGCCGAGTCGGCGCGCGCGGGCCTGTCGGGGATCGAGTTCGGCGTCAACATCCCGGGGACGGTCGGCGGCGCGGTGCGGATGAACGCGAACGCGTACGGCGGCGAGCTGGCGAGCGTGCTCGAGGGGGTCGAGATCGTCACGGCGGCCGGCTCCGAGCGCCGCGTGCCATCGGAGCTCGGCTTCGGCTACCGGCGCTCGAACGTCGCGCCGGGCGAGGTCGTGATGCGCGCGAGCTTCGCGCTCGCCGTGTCCGATCCGGCGGCGGTCGCGGCGACGCTGGCGCAGATGCGCGAGCGTCGCCACGAGGCGCAGCCGCAGGGGATCAAGACGTTCGGCTCGACGTTCAAGAACCCGCAGGACGCGCGCGCGCAGGGGCGCACGGCGGGACTGCTGCTCGCCGAGGCCGGCTGCAACGGGCTCACGGTCGGCGGCGCGCGCTTCTCGCCGAAGCACGCGAACTTCATCGAGAACACCGGCGCTGCGAGCACGGCCGACGTGCTCGCGGTGATGGCCGAGGGCCGCCGCCGCGTGGCCGAGCGCTTCGACGTCGAGCTCGAGCCCGAGGTGCAGACCCTCGGCGACGTGCGCTTTCCGTGGGCCTGAGGCCGCTTCCCGTGGTCCCAGGCCGCTCTGATAACCTGCAGAGACGAATTAGAGAAGCCGGATTGGAGAAGCTATGACGGAGACGAAGTCGGTGACGGTGGCAAAGCATCGGTTCGACCTTCGGCGAAGCGACGTCGAGCGTGCGATGCGTCGCGTCCTGCCCGATCCGATCATGAGCCACTACGTCGTGATCGGCCGGCGCCGATATCCGCCGAAGCAGGTGATCGGCGTTGTAACGGGGCTCGATCGAGCCGATTTCGCGTCGCATCAGGCACGACGAATCCTCGCTGGGCTCGGCTTCGCGACCGGCAGGCGATCACCACAGGACCGCTCCGGCCGGAGCTCGACGGCGCCTGCGGGCGGCGGCCCCGCGACACGCGTGCGCCGCTCGCGCGCCGGCGCTCGCGCGAGCGCCGAGACGCTGGAGCCGTTCGTCGGCCAATGGGTAGCGACGCGTGGCGAGGAGGTGCTCGTCGCAGCGCCCGATCCGCGTGCGGTCGTCAGCTGGCTCGCCGGACATCGCCAGCAGGCGGACAGCATGTTCCGCGTGCCTGTCAGCGAGTTCGAGGCGAGCGGCGCCGCGCCGCTGTGAGACGCGCCTTCCAGGCTCTACCCGGGCTCGCCGGCAGGTCTCGGCCGGTGGTCGACGTCATGGTGGAGGGTCTCGAGTTGGCGCCGCAGGCGTGCCTGCTCGACAGCGGAGCGAACGACATCCGCCTGGGGAAGCACGTCGCGGACCTCGCCGGCGTCGAGCTTACGGCGACGGTCGAGCACGAGCTGGTCGTGGGCGGCGTGCGCACACGGGGAAGGGGAGTCGAAGCTCAGCTCGCGCTGCGAGAGGGAGCCGACCTTCACGTCTGGACGCCGACCGTCTACTTCTGCGAGCCGTGGCCGTGGGCGTTCGGTCTGCTCGGCCTCGGCGGGCTCGATCCGTTCCGGCTGATCATCGACGCCTACGAGGAGTGGCTGGAGCTTCGTCCGATCGATCGTTGAGCGTGGTAGGGGTTAGCCCTCCGAGGTCGAAGATGCAGGCCAGATGGATCGCTCGTTTGCCGGCCGCCTCGGAATCGGCGGCGTCACATCACGACCGCGCGGCGCCGGCCGACCCCGCCGCGGCACGTCCGCGGCACGGCGCGGAGATGGCACCGGCATCGACCGCGCGATCGCGCTGGTGTGGCGGCTGCCGGCTGCGCTGGCGCGCCTGCTCGCGCGATGCTGGGCGTTCGTGCGCGCGCACCGGCGCATGCGAGTCGCGCTGCTCGTCGCGACGCTCGCGACGCCGCTGCTCATCGGCGGCTGGCTGTGGTTGCGCAACTCCTCGCTCGTCGTCGTGCGCCAGGTCCAGATCGTCGGCGCGCACGGAGCCGACGCGTCGGCGATCGACGCGGCGCTGACGCAGGCCGCGCGGCGGATGAGCACGCTCGACGTGAAGACCGGCGAGCTGCGCGCGGCGGTCGCGGCGTACCCGATCGTCGGCCAGATCCAGGCGCGCGCGAGCTTCCCGCACTCGCTCAGCATCCGCGTGATCGAGCAGCCGCCGGTCGCGAGCGTCGCGGTCGCCGGCGTGAAGACGGCCGTCGCCGCTGATGGCGTCGTGCTCGGGCCGGCGCACGTGAGCGGCTCGCTGCCGTCGCTCGTGGGCACGACGCCGCTGAGCACGGGCGAGCAGATCCACAACCCGACGCTGCTGAGCGCGCTGAGCGCGCTCAGCGCGGCTCCGGCGCCGCTCGCGAACGACGTCGAACGCGCGTATAGCGGCGCGAAGGGGCTGACGATCGTCCTGCACGGTGGGCTGCTCGCATACTTCGGCGACGCGACGCTCGCGCACGCCAAGTGGCTGTCGCTCGCGCGCGTGCTCGCCGACGCGAGCTCGGTCGGCGCGTCGTACATCGACGTGCGCGTGCCGGAACGGCCGGCCGCGGGCTTCCCGGCGGGCGTCACGCCGCCGTCGAGCGCCGGCGGCGAAGCCGAAGGCTCGACGGCGACGCCGTCGAGCTCGGAATCGAGCCAGGCGCTCGCCGAAGGGTTGAGCTCGGCGGTCGGCGGGAGCGCGTCGGGCACGTCGGCGGCGTCGAGCGGCGAACACGAAGAAACGACGTCGGGCGCTCACGAAGAAGCGTCGCCGGCGCGGCGCGAAGCGGCGTCCTCCGGCGAAGCCGAAGCGAGCGCGGGCGGCGGATCGACGCCGAGTGGCGCCAGCGAATCGAGCGGCGCCGGACCGACCCACTGAGCGCGACACGGGCAGCGTCAAACCAGTCTTCCGTACCTTGACCCTCAAGTCGAGGTTGATAGCGATGCAAGACCTATCCTCAGCCGCCGGTCGAGAGTTCGCCGATCTGCAACGATCGTTGCGGAACTGGTCGCTTTCGTTGACAGGGCGAAGTTCCCTGCATAACGTGCCGATTTCGGCGGTTGCGCAGGCTGTATGCTGCGAACCCTAATTTTCTACTGAAGGGTTCGGACAGAACCATCATGGAGAGCAGCGGCAGTTATCTGGCG
Source organism: Solirubrobacteraceae bacterium (assembly GCA_035486335.1). Taxonomy (GTDB): domain Bacteria; phylum Actinomycetota; class Thermoleophilia; order Solirubrobacterales; family Solirubrobacteraceae; genus Palsa-744. The sequence continues at coordinate 14,275 of DATHND010000039.1, read as the reverse complement.
GTGATCAAGGTCGTGGGCGTCGGCGGCGGCGGCACGAACGCGGTCAGCCGCATGGTCGACGCGGGACTGCGCGGCGTCGAGTTCATCGCGGCGAACACCGACGCGCAGGCGCTTGCGATGTGCGACGCCGACGTCAAGCTGAACATCGGCCACGAGTCGACGAAGGGGCTCGGCGCGGGCGCCAACCCGGACGTCGGGTTGTCGGCCGCGTCGGAGTCGCGCGACGACATCAAGGAGGCGCTGAAGGGCGCGGACATGGTGTTCGTCACGGCCGGCGAGGGCGGCGGCACGGGCACGGGCGCGGCGCCGGTGATCGCCGAGATCGCGAAGAACGAGATCGGCGCGCTGACCGTCGGCGTCGTGACACGGCCGTTCGACTTCGAGGGCTCGCAGCGCGGCCGCCAAGCGACCGAGGGCATCGAGCGTCTGCGCGAGGTCGTCGACACGTTGATCGTGATCCCGAACGAGAAGCTGCTGACGGTCGTCGAGCGGCGCACGTCGATGCTCGACGCGTTCCGCGAGGCCGACAACGTGCTGCGCCAGGGCGTCCAGGGGATCACCGACCTGATCACGATCCCGGGGCTGATCAACCTCGATTTCGCAGACGTGCGCACGATCATGGCCGACGCCGGCTCGGCGCTGATGGGCATCGGCGTCGCCGGCGGCGAGAATCGCAGCGCCGACGCGGCGAAGGCCGCGATCAGCTCGCCGCTGCTGGAGGAGTCGGTCGACGGCGCGACCGGGATCCTGCTGAACATCACCGGCGGCAAGGATCTCGGCCTGTTCGAGGTCAACGACGCGGCCGAGACGATCCAGAACGCGGCCGACCCGAACGCGAACATCATCTTCGGCGCCGTGATCGACGAGAGCATGTCCGACGAGGTCCGCGTGACCGTGATCGGCACCGGCTTCGATCATCGACCCGGACGCACCGCACGCCGCGACAGCCGCGCGCGCGGGCGCGACCGCAAACCGTCGATCGACGATCGCCAGCGCTCGTCGCTGGAGATCTCCGACGACGACATCGACGTGCCGCCGTTCCTGCGGTAGCGCGATATAAGTACGAGCGCTAGACAGCGCTCGCTGTTCAAGCCGCACATGTGCGGCTTGCGAGGACGTACATGTGCGTCCTCGACGACAGGCCGCATGCGGCCTGTCGCAGGTAGGCGCATGCGCCTACCTGAAAACATGATCGATTTGTCCCGCCGGGCGATTCGACGTCGGACTGGTAGGTATCGTGTCCCTAGTGCCTGAGCAGCTCGACTTGACGATCGTCTACGAGCCGACGGAGGAAGGCTGGATACTGGCCTCGATCCCCGAGGTTCCCGGGGTGTTGACCCAAGGCCGCACTCGGGAGGAGGCGCGGGCGAACGTGATTGACGCGTTGCGCCTGATGCTTTCGCCGGAGCCTTGGTCGGCCGACGATCGACGCGAGCGAGAGGCGCTGCATCTGACGATCGCTGCTTGAAGCGACGAGACCTCGAGCGGCATCTCCGCTCCGCCGGGTGTGGCTCCTTCGAGGAGGGAGGCAATCACACACGTTGGATCGGTCCCTCGGGCAGGCGATCGGTCGTACCGCGACATCGCGAGATCCACTTCCGTCTCGCCCGTCGGATCTGCACGCAACTCGGCGTTCCGCCGCCGGCCGGCTCGCGGTGAGCCCGACCGCTAGCCTGCGGGCGGTGACGAGCACCCTGCGCCGCACCGCGCTGTACGACACGCACGTCGCGGCCGGGGCGAAGATCGTCGAGTTCGCCGGCTGGGAGATGCCGGTGCGATACGAGGGCGTCGGCGCCGAGCATCGCGCCGTGCGCGAGGCGTGCGGGATCTTCGACGTCTCGCACATGGGCGAGATCGAGGTCTTCGGCGCGCAGGCGACGCCGCTGCTGCAGCGGCTGCTGTCGAACGACGTCGAGCGGATCGCGCTCGGGCGCGACGGCGGCGGCGCGCAGTACAGCGTGCTGTGCCGCGAGGACGGCGGCGTGCTCGACGACCTGTTCGCGTATCGCCTCGACACCGACCGCTACCTCGTCGTCACGAACGCGGCGAACCACGAGCGCGACCTCGCCTGGTTTCGCGAGCGCGCCGTCGAGTTCCCCGACGCCGAGGTCGTCGACCGGATCGACGACTACGCGATGCTCGCCGTGCAGGGGCCGCTCGCGCGGGGCATCGTGCAGGCGATCTCCGACGCGCCGCTGCCGGCGCGGATGACGGTCGCGACGCGGCGCCTGGCGGGCGAGGACGTGCTTGTCTGCGGCACCGGCTACACCGGCGAGGACGGCGTCGAGCTGCTCTGCCGGCCATCGCTCGCGCCGGCGCTGTGGGAGCAGATCGTCCGTCGCGGCGCCCGTCCGTCCGGCCTCGCCGCGCGCGACACGCTGCGCCTGGAGGTTTGCTTCCACCTGTACGGCAACGACCTGACGATCGAGCGTGGCCCGATCGAGGCAGGCCTCGGCTGGTGCTGCCACGAGGACACCGGCTTCGTCGGCGCCGAGGCCGTGCGCGCCGTGCGCGAGGCGGGGCCGAGCGAGCGGCTCGTCGCGTTCGAGATCGACGGGCCGGGGATCGCGCGACAGGGCAACCCGGTCCTCGGTGGAGGCGAGGTCACGAGTGGGACGATGTCGCCGACGCTTGGCGTCGGGATCGGGATGGCCTACGTGCCGGCCGCGCGCGCCGCCGTCGGCGGCGAACTCGAGATCGACGTTCGTGGCAAGATGCGCCGCGCCGTGGTCAAGCAGAAGCCGCTCTACCGAAAGGCCGCGTGATGGCGGACAGCAGCTACCCCGACGACCTCCTTTACCACGCCGAGCACGATTGGGTGAGGATCGACGCCGATGATCCCTCTTCGGCGACGCTCGGGATCACGTGGTACGCGCAGGATTCGCTCGGCGAGGTCGTCTTCTTCGATCTGCCGGCGATCGGGACGAGCGTCAGCAAGGACGCGCCGTACGCGGAGGTCGAGTCGGTCAAGGCCGTCTCGGACGTGATCGCGCCGCTGTCCGGCGAGATCGTCGAGGTCAACGAGTCGCTGTCGGACGATCCGCAGGCGATCAACGAGGACCCGTACGGCGCCGGCTGGCTCGTCAAGGTCCGCCTGTCGGACCCCGGCGAGCGCGACGCGCTGATGGACGCGAGCGCGTACGTCGCCACGCTCGGCGGCTAGGCTGAGCTCAGACTTGAGCCGCTACACCGCCATCACCGCCGCGGACCTCGACGCGATGCTCGACGCGATCGGCGTCGACTCCGTGCGGGAGATGTTCGATCGCCAGATACCGCCGGCCGTTCGCCTCGACCGCGCGCTGGAACTGCCCGACGGGCAAGCCGAGCAGGACGTCTACGCGCATCTCTCGCAGCTCGCCGCGCGCAACACGAGCGCCGAAGACGAGCTGAGCTTCCTCGGCGCCGGCATGTACGACCACTACGTGCCGGCGATCGTCGACATGCTGATCGAGCGCTCGGAGTTCCTGACGCCGTACACGCCCTATCAGCCCGAGATCTCCCAAGGTGGGCTGCAGGTGATGTTCGAGTACCAGACGGCGATCAGCGAGCTGACCGGCCTGCCCGCCTCGAACGCGTCGACGTACGACGGCCCGTCGGCGGTCGCCGCCGCCGCGTACATGGCGAAGCTGCACAACGGCCGCACGCGGATCGTCGCCAGCGCCGGCCTGCATCCGCACACAATGCAGACGCTGCGGACATACGCGCACGGCTTCGGCATGGATGTCGTCGAGGTGGCGCTTCGCGACGGCGTCACCGACGCCGCCGCGTGGGAGGAGGCGATCGACGCCGAGACGAGCGCGGCGATCTTCGCGCAGCCGAACTTCTACGGCGCCGTCGAGGACGCCGCGGCGCTGAGCGCCGCGGCGAAGGGCGGCGGCGAGGGCGATGGCCCGGTCGGCGGCGCCAACCCGGTCGTGATCTGCCAGGCCGACCCGATCGCGCTCGGCATTCTCGCCGCGCCGGGCGAATGCGGCGTCGACGTCGCCGTCGGCGAGGGCCAGCCGCTCGGCAACCGGCTCGATTTCGGCGGGCCGTCGTTCGGCTTCTTCGCGGCGCGCGAGGAGTACCTGCGGCGGATGCCCGGGCGGATCGCCGGCGAGACGGTCGACGTCGACGGGCGGCGCGGCTTCGTGCTGACGCTGCAGACGCGCGAGCAGCACATCCGCCGTGAGAAAGCGACGTCGAACATCTGCACGGCGCAGGCGCTCAACGCGCTCGCCGGCGTCGTCTACCTGTCGTGGCTCGGGCGCGACGGGATCGTCGAGCTCGGCGAGCTGCTGCTCGCTCGCACGCATTACGCGCGCGAGAAGCTGGCGGCTATCCCAGGCATTGAGAAGCTTCATTCGCAACCCGTCGTGAGGGAGTTCGCGCTGCGGCTCGACGCCGACGTCGCCGCCGTGCGCCGTCGCTGCGCCGCCGACGGCGTCAACCCGGGCGTCGACGTGCAGGCGCTGAGCGGACGCGAGGAGGATCGCGGCGTCCTGCTCGTGGCGCTCACCGAGCGTCGCTCGCGCGCGGACATCGAGCGCCTCGCCGACGTGCTCGGTGCCGCCGTCGTGGCCGAGCGGCGCGAGGCGGTGGCGGCGTGATCACCACCGAGACGCCCCTGCAGCGCGACCGCGCGCGGACGATCTTCGAGAAGGGCGCGCGCGGGCGGCGCGCGTTCGTCGCTCCGGCGCTCGACGTGCCGGCGGTCGACACCACGGAGCTGCTGCCCGCGCGTCTTCGCCGGGGCGAGCGCGCGCGCCTGCCGGAGGTCTCAGAGCCGGAGATCGTGCGCCACTACGTCGGCATCTCCAAGCGCAACTTCGACCTCGACTCGGGCTTCTACCCGCTCGGCTCGTGCACGATGAAGCACAACCCGCGCCTGCACGAGCGCGTCGCGGCGCTGCCCGGTCACGCGCGCCTGCACCCGCTGCAGGACGCCGAGCGCTCGCAGGGCGCGCTCGAGCTGATGTGGAACCTGCAACAGGCGCTCGCCGAGGTCTCCGGCCTGCCGCACGTCTCGCTGCAGCCGTCGGCAGGCTCACACGGCGAGCTCGCCGGCGTGCTGTTGACGCGCGCCTACCACGAGGATCGCGGCGAGACGCGCAAGAAGGTCTTGACGCCCGACACCGCGCACGGCACGAACCCGGCGACCGTCACGATGGCCGGCCTGGAGGTCGTCAAGCTCGCGACGAACGCCGACGGCGGCATCGACCTCGACGACCTGCGCGCGAAGGCCGGCGAGGACGTCGCGTGCCTGATGCTGACCAACCCGAACACGCTCGGGCTGTTCGACCGCAACATCGCCGAGATCGCTCAGATCGTGCACGGCGTCGGCGCGACGCTGTACTACGACGGCGCGAATCTGAACGCCGTGATGGGGCTGTCGCGCCCCGGCGACATGGGCTTCGACATCGTCCACTTCAACCTGCACAAGTCGTTCACGCAGCCGCACGGCGGCGGCGGCCCCGGCTCGGGGCCGATCGCCGTGTCCGAGCGCGTCGCGCCGTATCTGCCGCTGCCCGTCGTCGCGCGCGAGGACGCCGCCGACGGTGGCGAGCCGACGTTCTCGCTCGAGCACGACCGTCCGAAGTCGATCGGCCGGCTGCGCGGCTTCCACGGTAACTACGGCTGCTTCGTGCGCTCCTACGCCTACATCCGCTCGCTCGGCGGCGACGGGCTGAAGGACGCCTCGGAGGTCGCGGTGCTGAACGCCAACTACCTGCTCGCGCGGTTGCGCGCGCACTCGCTGCCGAACGGGCGCACGGTCGCCGACTACCTGCCGCTCGCATACGGCGAGCTGTGCATGCACGAGTTCGTGCTGTCCGGCGGTCCGATGAAGCAGGAGTTGAAGATCAAGACGCTCGACCTCGCCAAGCGGCTGCTCGACTACGGCTTTCATCCGCCAACCGTCTACTTTCCGCTGCTCGTCGACGAGGCGTTGATGGTCGAGCCGACGGAGACCGAGACGAGGGAGACGCTCGACGCATTCGCCGATGCGATCGCGGCGATCCTCGCCGAGGCCGCGCAGAACCCGGAGATCGCCCTCAGCGCGCCGTACTCGACGCCCGTGCGCCGCCTCGACGAGGTCGCGGCGGCGAAGCGGCCGGTCATCCGCCAGGCGCTCGACTAGGCTCGGCCGGCAAATGGCGCCGCTTCGCATCTTCTCCGGCATCCAGCCGACCGGACGCAAGCACCTCGGCAACTACATCGGCGCGATCGCCCAGTACGTCGTCGGGCAGGACCGCGGCGAGGGGATCTACTGCATCGTCGACCTGCACGCGATCACGCTTCCGTACGAGCCGGCCGAGCTGCGCGAGCGCCTGTACGACACGACCACGATCCTGCTCGCGGCGGGCCTCGACCCACGGCGCTGCATCCTGTTCCGCCAGTCCGACGTGCGCGAGCACACCGAGCTGACGTGGCTGCTGTCGAGCCTCACCGAGCTCGGTCGCCTGCAGCGGATGCACCAGTTCCGCGACAAGTCGCTCGCCCAGCGCGAGCTCGTGGCGGCGGCGCTGCTCCTGTACCCGGTGCTGCAGGCCGCCGACGTGCTCGCCTACCGCGCGCACGAGGTGCCCGTCGGCGAGGACCAGCGCGAGCACCTCGAGCTGATGCGCGACGTCGCGCGGCGCTTCAACGCGCGCTACGGCGACGGCGAGGAGGCGCTCATCGTGCCCGAGCACCGGATCCCGGAGGTCGGCGCGCGGATCATGGACCTGCAGGAGCCGACGCGCAAGATGTCGACGAGCGTCGGCTCAGAGCTCGGCACCGTCTACGTGCTCGACGAGCCGAACGCGATCGAGAAGAAGCTGAAGAGCGCCGTCACCGACTCCGGCTCGGACGTGCGCCGCGACCCCGAGAAGCCGGGCGTCAGCAACCTGATCGAGATCCTCGCCGCCGTGCGCGGCGTCGAGCCGAGCGCGATCGAAGCCGAGCTCGCCGACGCTCGCTACGGCGAGCTGAAGAGCGTCGTCGCGGCGGCCGTCGTCGACTACCTCGCGCCCGTGCGCGAGCGCTACGCCGAGCTGCGCCGCGACGAGCAGGCGCTCGAGGCGATCCTCGCCGACGGCGCCGAGCGTGCCACGGCGATCGCCGCCGACACGCTCGCCGACGTGCGCGAGCGGATGGGCGTCGGCGCCGCGCGTCGGGACCGAGCTGTACGGTGAGCGCGATGGCGAGCGGAGGCCAGGCCATGAGCATCGCGCGGCTCGAGCTCGATCTCGAGGTCTTCACGGGGCCGTTCGACCTGCTGCTGACGCTCGTCCTGCGCGAAGAGATCGACCTGCTCGAGCTGTCGCTCGCCGACGTCGTGCTCGCATACCTCGACCACCTCGAAGCGCGCGGCGAGCTCGAGCTCGAGAGCGCGACCGAGTTCATCGTGCTGATCGCCGCGCTGCTCGAGCTGAAGTCGCGCCTGATGCTGCTGGGAGAGGACGACGAGGAGCTCGACATCGAGCCCGAGCAGGCGGCCGAGGAGCTGCTCGCGCGGATGCTCGACGCGCGCCGCTACCGCGCCGCCGCCGGCCACCTTGGGGCGCTGCTCGAAGCGGAGCGCGGCCATCGCTTCCGCGAGGCGCCGCTGCCGCCCGGCCTGCGCCGCACGGTGCTCGCGCCGGCGGCCGGCTCCGAGCACCCCGACGCGCTCGGCGCCGCGATCGGGCGCCTGCTGGCAATGGCGCCCGAGATCAGCCTGCGCCACGTGTCGGTCCCGCGCGTCGCCGTCGCCGAGCGTCTCGCGCTGCTGCGCGGTCTGCTGCGGCGCGGGTCGTTCAGCTTCGAGGAGGCCGTGCGCGGCGCCGACCGGATGACCGTCGCCGTCACGCTGTTCGCGCTGCTCGAGCTCTATAAGCGCGGCGAGGCCGATTGGGATCAGGGCGAGAGCTTCGGCGAGATCGACGTGCACCGCCCCGCCGCCGCGCCGGCCGGCGCGCTGTCGCTCGCCGGTCCCGCGGCGGCGTCGGCATGATCAGCGCGGGACGGGACGCCGAGGCCGCGGGGCTCGCCGGGTGAGCGAGCGGCCGGCGAACGTCCCACGCCTGGCGCGAACCGTCGAGGCGCTGCTGTTTCTCTCGAGCGATCCGCTCGCGCTCGCCGAGCTGGCCGAAGCGTGCGAGGCCGGCGAGGGCGCGGTGACGGCTGCGCTCGCGCTGCTCGCCGAACGCCACGCGCCGGGACGCTCGGGGATCGTCCTGCGCGAGCTCGGCGGTGGCTGGACGTTCGCCAGCGACCCCGCCAGCGAGGACGCCGCGCGGCGGCTGTTCAGTCGCCCGCGCGTCGCGACGCTGACGCCAGCCCAGGCCGAGACGCTCGCGATCGTCGCCTACCTGCAGTCCGTCTCGCGTCCGGAGATCGCCCGGATCCGCGGCGTCAGCGCCGACTCCGCCGTCGCGACGCTGCTCGACCGCGGCTTGATCGAGGAGGCCGGCCACTCGCAGTTCGGCGCGATCGTCTACCGCACGACGACGCAGTTCCTCAAGCTGTTCGGCCTGCGCTCGCTCGACGAGCTGCCCGACGTCGCGCGCTGGGACCCGACGCCGGAGGAGCAGGGCGAACTGCGCGAGCGGTTGATGCGCGCCGGCGAGGCGCGGGCCGGTTAGAGACCGCGCCTCTCGCCGTCCGCGTGGGCGCTACGGCCTCGCTTCGAGGATCAGGTTGAACGGCGTCTCGGTCGCGCGCCGCACGGTCGTGAATCCTCCTCGTTTGACGACCTCGCTGAGCTGGGCCTCGCCGGCCTGCGCGCCGAGCGCGAGTCCGACCTCCTGTGCAAGCGAAGCCGGCGTGCAGATCACCGTGGAGGCTCCATAGAAGACGCGCCCGATCGGGTTCAGGTTCTCCTGCACCTTGTCGCCTGCGAATGGCTCGACGATCATCCACGTGCCGTCGTCGGCGAGCGTCTCGCGGATGTGGGCTGAGGCGCCGACGGGGTCGCCCATGTCGTGCAGGCAATCGAATACGCAGACGAGGTCGTAGCCGCTGCCGGGGTAGTCCTTGGCCGAGGCGACCGCGAAGCTGATCCGATCGCCGACACCCGCCGCTTGGGCCGCCTCGCGCGCTCGCGCGATCGACTCGTCGTGATAGTCGAAACCGAAGAACTCGCTGTTCGGGAACGCTTCGGCCATGATGATCGTCGAGGCGCCGTGACCGCAGCCGATGTCGGCGACCTTGGCGCCGCGTTCGAGCTTCTCCTGGACGCCGTCGAGCGCCGGGATCCACTCCGCGATCAGGTGTGCTCTGTAGCCCGGGCGGAAGAACCGCTCGGTGCCGCGGAATAGTCGATCGTCGTGCTCGTGCCAGCCCATCCCGTCGCCGCTTCGGAACACCTCGAGCAGCTGATCTTCATCGGCGTAGAGCGACGCGATCAGGTCGTAGACACCAAGGATGTAGAAGGGGCTGTCTTCGTCGGCCAGCGCGAGCGCGTGCTCGTCGGGCAGTGAGTAGCGGTCGCTGCCCGGGTCGTAGACGACGTAGCCGCCGGCGGCCTGATTGCGCAGCCACTCGCGCACGTATCGCTCGGCTGCTCCCGAGCGCTCGGCGACCTCGTCCGAGCTGAGCGGCCCCGCGCCCGCCATCGCTTTGTAGAGGCCGAGCTTCTCGCCGATCAGCATCAGCGGGGCGCTGATGATCGCGCCCATGTCGGTGACGGCTTGCCCCATGAATGCTTCGAGCTTCGCTTCGTCGATGTCCATCGTGCTCATGATCCGCCTCCCGAAGGTGGAGTTGAAGCGGCACAGACAAGGTCCGAGCGCATCCCGGCGTCGGCACCTCGTGCCGCTTGCCGCAAACTACCAGCATCGCGTGGAAACGGTGAGGCGTATGTCCAACCTCGCGCGCGGCGGGCCGACCGGGAAAGAGCGACCTCAAACGGCGCTCGCCGCCAGCTGCCCGCACGCCGCGTCGATCTCGCGCCCGCGCGTGAGGCGGACCGTCGCGGGCACGTCGTGCGCGAGCAGCGCGTCGCGGAAGGCGGCGATCGAGGCGCCCGTGGAGCCCTCGTACGGCGAGTCGGTCGGGTTGTAGGGAATCAGGTTGACCTTGAAGATCGAGCGCTCCTGCGCGCGCGCCGGCGCGAGCAGGCGCGCGAGCGCGAGCGCCTGCTCGTAGCGGTCGTTGACCCCCTTCAGCATCACGTACTCGATGAACACGCGCCGGCGCTTGCGCGCGTAGAAGGCGCGACACGCGTCGATCACGTCGCTCAGCGGATAGCGTTCGTTGACCGGCATCAGCTCCGAGCGCAGCGCTTCGTCGGCCGCGTGCAGCGAGAGGGCGAGGCGCAGCGGCATCTCCTGCTCGGCGAGGCGCTCGATCCCGGGGATCCAGCCGACGGTGGAGATCGCCGTGTGACGATGCCCGATGCCGAGGTCGGGCAGCCGCTCGCAGGCGGCGAGCACGTTCTCGATGTTCAGCATCGGCTCGCCCATGCCCATGAACACGCAGTTAGTCAGCGGCGCCGCATCGCCGTCGAGGCGGCGGAAGTGCAGTGCCTGGTCGACGATCTCCGAGGCCGTCAAATTGCGCGCGAACCTCATCTGCCCGGTGGCGCAGAACGTGCACGTCAGCGGACAGCCCGACTGCGAGGAGAGGCAGATCGAGCGACGCCGATCGCGGTAGCGCATCAGCACGGACTCCAGCGCTCGCTCGTCGGCGGTCGCAAACAGCGCCTTCACCGTTCCGTCGCTGGCACGCGCCTCGTGGCGGAGCGTCAGGCTGGAAAACGGCAGCTCGCGAGCGAGCTGCTCGCGCAACGCCGCCGGCAGGTCGGTCATCTCCTCGTAGCCGCGCGCGCCGCGCGCCGCCCACGCCCACACCTGGCGCGCGCGAAAGCGCGGCTGATCGTGCGTGGCGAGCGTCTCCTCGAGCAGTGTCAGGTCCATGGTTCGCGTCGGTTCGCCGTCTACGGCCACGCGCGCCGCGGCGCCGCGGCGCGTGGCGGCGTATCTATGGTTGCAGCCGATGACCCGCTTGCCGGAGCTGCGCTGATGCGTCTCGCCAAGTACCTTGCGCACGCCGGCGTCGCCTCGCGCCGCGCCGCCGAGGCGATCGTCGCCGCCGGGCGGGTCAACGTCGATGGCGAGGTCGTCGTCGATCCGGCGCGCGACGTCGATGCGTCCGCGCGCGTGAGCGTCGACGGACGCGCGCTGAGCGGGCTGGAGCCGCGCGTCTGCTACGTCTTGAACAAGCCGGTCGGCGTCGTCTCGACCGCGCACGATACGCACGGGCGGACGACCGTGCTCGACCTCGTGCCGGTCGACGGCGCTCGCCTGTACCCGGTCGGACGGCTCGACGCCGACAGCAGCGGCCTGATCCTGCTGAGCAACGACGGCGAGCTGGCCAACCGCCTCACGCATCCGCGCCACGAAGTGCCGAAGACCTACCGCGCGCTGCTCGCCGGCGGCGCGGTCGCCGATGAGGAGCTGCGGCGCCTGCGCGAAGGTGTCGAGCTCGAGGACGGCCCAACGGCGCCCGCGCGCGTGCGCCGCGTCGGCGCGCACGAGCTCGAGCTGACGATCCACGAGGGGCGCAACCGCCAGGTTCGCCGGATGTGCGCCGCCGTCGGCCATCCTGTGCTCGAGCTGCGCCGCGAGCGCTTCGGGCCGCTCGCGCTCGGCGGGCTCGGCGAGGGCGAACACCGCCGCCTGAGCGAGCGCGAGCTCGCGCTCCTGCGCGCGCTCTGATGGGGCGTGCGGCGGCGGCCGGCGCCTGCGGTGCTGGCCGCTCTGCCACAATCGCCGGCGCATGCGACTCTTTGCCCTGCGGGGAGCGATCAGCGTCGAGCGCAACGACGCGCAGGAGATCCTCGACGCCACGACGACGCTGATGCGCGAGATCATCGAGCGCAACGCGCTCGCGCCGGAGCATGTCGTCAGCTGCATCTTCACGGCGACCGACGAGCTGACGGCCGAGTTCCCGGCGGTCGCCGCTCGCGCGCTCGGCTTCGAGTCGGTGCCGCTGCTGTGCGCGCGCGAGCTCGACGTGCCCGGGGCCTTAGCGCGCGTGATCAGGGTCCTGATCCATTACTACGCCGAGGACGGCCACGTCGCGCAGCACGTCTACCTCGGCGAGGCGGCCTCCCTGCGCACCGACCTGCAGGCGGCACAATAGGGCGCGTGCCCCTCGAGTTCTCAGCGCGCGTCGCGCGCCTGCCGAGCTATCCGGTCGCCGGCGGCTACGCCGACGCGGCCCCGCCCGTGCGCCTGGCGAGCAACGAGTCGCCCGATCCGCCGCTGCCCGCCGTGCGCGAGGCGATCGAGCGTGCGTTGGCCGAGCTGAACCGCTACCCCGACCCGTCGAGCTCGCTGCTGCGCCGTTCGCTGAGCGACCGCTACGGCGTGCCGCAGTCGCGCATCGCGATCGGCAACGGCTCCTGCGACATCCTGCTGGCCGCCGGCGAGGCGCTGCTCGAGCCCGGCGCCGAGCTCGTCTACGCGTGGCCGTCGTTCTCGGTCTATCCGCACCTCGGCGCGGCTTCGGGGGCGCGCGCGATCACGGTCGCGCTCGACGCCGAGGATCGTCACGACCTGGCGGCGATGCTGCGCGAGATCAGCGTTGCGACGCGGCTCGTGCTCGTCTGCAACCCGAACAACCCAACGAGCACGGCGATCCCGCTCCAGGAGATCGCCGAGTTTCTCGACCAGGTGCCGCCGCACGTCTGCGTGATCGTCGACGAGGCCTATTGCGAGTTCAACCTGCTCCAGGACCCGGACGCGTCGATCGAGCTGCTCGAGCACCACCCGAACCTCGCGCTGCTGCGGACCTTCTCGAAGGTCCACGGGCTGTGCGGGCTGCGCGTCGGCTTCGCGCTGTGCGGCTCGGAGCTGCTCCCGCGCGCGCTCGATCAAGTGCGCCAGCCGTTCTTCTGCAACGCGCTCGCGCAGGCGGCGGCGGTCGAGGCGCTCGCACACCAGGACGAGGTGATCGACCGCGTCGCGCGCAACGTCGCCGAGCGGGTCTCGGTCGACGAGCGCCTGCGGGCGCTCGGCATCGCGCCGGCCGAGTCGCAGGCGAACTTCTGCTGGTTCCGCCTCGGCGAGGAGCGCGATGAGCCAGCGGTGATGGCCGGCCTGCAGGAGCGCGGCGTGCTCGTGCGCGGCGGCGCGGCGCTCGGCGAGCCGGGGGCGCTGCGCGTCACATACGGCACGCCGGAGGAGAACGCGCGCTTCCTCGACGCGCTTGCCGAGGTGCTGTGAACTTGCTACAACGTTCGAGAACGATCATGCCCCCGCTCGCAACCGCATCTAGCAGCAGCTCTCTTTCGAGCGCGCTCGCGTGCTTTGCGTGGTCGTATCCAGCCGCCTGGCGATTTAGCTAGGCGCTTCGGCCTGGGGCCCGTGCGCGAGCGGGCTCGAGCGGCCGCACCGGGTCTCCGAGCAGGGAGGCCGAGCGCCTTTCACGGGGGCGACAGCCCCCTCCTCCCGCACCCATCGGGAGGCGCGTCGCGCGGCGTCACGCGGTCGCTCGGCCGGCCGCAGCGCTGGCGTGGCGGCTTCCCAGACCATAAGATTTCGGCTTGCTGAAAGGATCAATCGATGATGATCGTGATGAAGGAGACGGCGACCGACGAGGAGGTCGAGGCCGTCGTCGAGAAAATCGAGAGCGTCGGTGCGCTGGCGCACCGCATCGTCGGCGCGCGCCTGACCGTGATCGGTGCGATCGGCGACGTCGAGCAGGACGTCGGCGTCGACAGCCTCGGGCTCGAGGGCGAGCCGGGCGTCGACCGCGTGATGCCGATCCTGAAGCCGTACAAGCTGGCCTCCGCGCAGATCACGCACGGGGAGCGGACCGTGCTCGAGATCGACGGACGCAAGGTCGGCGGCGAGCACTTCGCGCTGATCGCCGGCCCGTGCACGGTCGAGTCGCGCGAGCAGACGCTCGAGACGGCGCGCGTCGTGCGCGACGCCGGCGCGTCGCTGCTGCGCGGCGGGGCGTACAAGCCGCGCACCTCGCCGTACGCGTTCCAGGGTCTCGGGCAGGAGGGCCTGCGACTGCTCGCCGAGGCGAAGTTGGAGACGGGGCTGCCGATCGTCACCGAGCTGATGGACATGCGCGACATCGATGCGGTGCTCGAGGTGGCCGACGTCGTGCAGATCGGCGCCCGCAATATGCAGAACTACCCGCTGCTGGCCGAGATCGGGCGCTCCGGGCGACCGGCGCTGCTGAAGCGCGGCCTCTCCTCGACGCTCGACGAGCTGCTGATGGCCGCCGAGTACATCCTCAAGGAAGGCAATCCGAACGTGATGCTGTGCGAGCGCGGGATCCGCACGTTCGAGACCGCCTACCGCTTCACGCTCGA
>DATHND010000038.1:0-5840 GCA_035486335.1 Solirubrobacteraceae bacterium | reverse complement strand
GCTCGACGCCGAGCTCGCGCGCGATCGCGCGCGCCCACTCGATCGTCGGGCCGTCGAGCGTCTCGGCGGCGGCGCGCAGCTGCTCGTCGCTTCCCATCGCCGTCCACTTCTCGGGGAGTACGATCAGCGTGGCGCCGTCGGCCGCCGCGGCGCGCGTCAGGCGGTCGGCAACCGCCAGGTTCTCCGCCGGGTTGGCGGTTGAGTTCAGTTGGATTGCGGCAGCTCTCAAGAGCGCGTCCCCTCCGACCGGCCGCTACCAGCGCGCACCCCGCGCTCGATCACGAAATAGATTGACTGGTCAGTCAACAACGCACAGCATAACGCCCGCGCCGGCGGCGGCGAGCGGGTCGGCGCGCGGACCGCGGAGCTCGGCGCGCCCGTTTCGCGGCGCGCGAGCGCTCAAGCGGTGGCGCTACGTCGGCGTCTTCAGCGAGGAGCTGATGGCCTGCGCCGCGCTCGTGCAAGTCGGCCTCGCGCGGCAGTCGTTCTGGGCGCTGTACCTGCGCGAGGGCGGCGAGCGGCGCGAGCGCACGCGCCTGCTGCCGCGCCGGCGCGAGCTGCAGCTGCCCGCCGGCCGCCTGGCGCTGCGCGACCGCGGCGTCGCGCTCGAGCTGCGCCTCGACGAGGACGACGGCTTCGAGGCGCTTTGCGCCCACGGCGGCGCGCATGTCTGGACGCGCAAGCAGGCCGGAATCGCCGCGAGCGGGACGCTCGCGATCGACGGCGCGCCGGCGCGCGAGGTGCGTGCGCGCGCGGTGATCGACGACACCGCCGGCTATCACGCGCGCCACACCGAGTGGTGGTGGTCGGCCGGCGTCGGGCAGAGCCCCGACGGCGAGGCGCTCGCGTGGAACCTCGTCAGCGGCGTCAACGATCCGCCGCGCGGCTCGGAGCGCGCGGTGTGGATCGACGGTGCGCCGCACGAGGTCGCGCCGGTCGAGTTCTCGGCGAACCTGCTGCGCGTGCGTTGCGAGGACGGCTCCGAGCTGCGCTTCCATCCCGAGGCCGAGCGCACGCATCGGCAGAACCTGCTGCTCGTCCGGAGCGAGTACCGCGCGCCGTTCGGCGCGTTCTCCGGGACGCTGCCCGGCGGCGTCGCGCTCGCGCACGGGCTCGGCGTCGTCGAGCACCATCGGGCGGTGTGGTAGCCGGCGCCGCGTCGCCGAGTCGCAGCGGCGACGCCACCTCGTCAGCCGCGGGCTTGTCGAAGCAGTGCGATCAACGCCTGGCATCCAGCGGGACGCTCACTTGGCCATGCGCCGGCGCTCGGCTGCCGCCTCGGCCTTACGCGCCCGTGCCCGCAGCTGAGCGCTACTCGCCGACAGCTCTCCGGCGAGCGCACCGCGAGCCGCGGCGCCTGCGTCATGGGGCGCCGGCGTCGCGCCGGTCGAGTCCGCCGCCCGCTGCCTGCGCAACTCCGCCAGCAGCAGCTTCGAGTGCATCGCGCCGAGCAGCTCGCGCAGCGGCTCGACGCCGGCGGCGACGATCTCCATCGCGCGCTCGACGTCGACCTCGCCGGCGAGCCGGTCGAGCAACGCCGCGACCTCCTCGCGCACGAGCGGCTCCAAAGCCTCGCGGTAGCGAAGCGTGTCGTACACGGTGAAGCCGAGCGCCTCCTCGTAGCCGCCGGCGCGAAATGACGCGATCGCCTCGATGATCTTCACGTCGTCCTGGTCGTAGCCGCTGCGCGTCGGCGTCAGGACGCCGATCTCGGCGAGCCGCTCGAGCACGTTGCGCGGGATCGCGTAGCGCTCGCGCACGGACTTCGCCGAGACCCGCCGCGAGTCCTCGGCGCTCGCGAGCGCGCGCTCGAGGATGCGGTCCTCGAGCTCGATCAGCGCGTGCACGCGCTCGGGGTCCTCCGCGAGCGTGCTCTTGATCACGCGCAGCGGCATGAAGCGCTTCTCCTGCAGGCGCTTGATCAGCTCGATCCGCTGCACGTACTCCGGCGGGTAGTAAGCCATGTTGCGGCTCGTGCGCACGATGTCCTCGCCCTCGCCAAGCAGCCCCTCGCGCAAGTAGTAGCGGATCGTGCCGGCGCTCACGCGCGAACGCTCGGCGAGCTCGCTCATCTTCAGCAAAGGGCGATCGCGCATTTCATCCCCGGCGCTGCGTACGGTGACGCTCGTGCCCTCACCCACGCGATCAGACCCGGAACGAGACGTCCTCGTGCTCGCCTGCCGCGCCGGCCGCCGCGCCGTCGGCGAGCAGCTCGGCGACCTCCGCCGCGGTGTAACCGGCGTCGAGCAGCACCTCCTCGGTGTGCTCGCCGAGCGCCGGCCCCGGCAGCCGCGCGACATCGCCCGGCGTGCGGCCGAGCTTGACCGGCGGGCCGAGCAGGCGCACGGCGCGCTCGACGCCCGGCTGGTCGATCTCGACGACCATCTCGCGCTCGCGCACGAGCTGCGAGGAGAGCGCCTCGTCGAGCTCGAGCATCGGCTCCAGGCAGCAGTCGTGCTCGCGTGCGAACGCCTCCCATTCCGCGCGCGTGCGGCGCTTGAAGATCTGCTGCACATGCGCGTGCGCGTCCGAGCCGGGGCGCTCGAATTGCGCCGCGATCAGCTCGTCGCGCCCGACGCCGCGGCAGAACGCCTGCCAGAACTTCGGCTCGAGCGCGCCGAGCGTGACCCAGCCGTCGGCGCACTCGTACGGCCGGTAGCAGATCAGCGAGCCGGCGAGCGGCAGGTCACCGCGACGTGGGACGGCGCCGTCGGCGAAGTACGACGCGGCGACCATCGCCAGCCACGAGAGCGCGCCGTCGGCCATCGACACGTCGACGAGCTGCCCTTCACCGGAACCGGTCTGCCCGGCGCAGGCCAGCCGGCCCGGCGTCGCGGGTTTCGGCGCCGCGCCGTCGCGCTCGCGTAGCGCCGCGAGGATCCCGAACGCCGCCATCAGCGCGCCGCCGCCGAGGTCGGCGATCTGTCCCGCCGCCTGCACCGGCTCGCCGCCGCGCTCGCCGCTCAGCCCGAGCAGGCCGACGAGGCCGAGGTAGTTCATGTCGTGGCCCGAGGAGTCGCGCTTCGGGCCGTCCTGGCCGTAGCCGGAGATCGCGCAGTAGACGATCGCCGGGTTCTCCTTGCGCATCCGCTCGTAGCCGACGCCAAGCCGGTCGAGCACGCCGGGACGGAACGACTCGAGCACGACGTCGTATTCGCGCACGAGCCGCAGCAGCGCCTCGCGCCCGCGCTCGCGCTTGAGGTCGAGGCGGATCGAGCGCTTGTTACGGTTGAGCGACAGGAACAGGGCCGACTTGGCGCTGTCGTGCGCGCCGTCGTAGTACGGCGGCGACCAGCGAATGTAGTCGCCCATGCCCGTGTCCTCGACCTTCAGCACCTCGGCGCCGAAGTCGGCGAGCAGCAGCGAGCAGAAGCCGCCGGGCAACAGGCGCGAGAGGTCGAGGACGCGGATGCCCTCAAGCGGCAGGCTCACCCGGCGGCTCCCTGCGTCGCGGCGCCGCCGGCGGGCGCGCCGGCGCCGGCGCCGGCGCCGCGCTGCGGGATGTCGAGCAGCGCGCGCGCCTCCTGCACAGTCGCCGGACGGCGGCCGACGTCTTCGGTCATCTGCCTCGCCTTCGCGATCAGTTCGCCGTTCGAGCTCGCCATGTTCCCGTTGGGCAGGTACAGGTTGTCCTCGAGGCCGACCCTGATCGATCCGCCGAGCGAGAGCGCGGCGGAGACGAGCGTCCACTGGTCGCGCGAGACGCCGATCACGCCCCAATGCGAGGGCCGCTCGCCGGGCGCGTTCGCCGGGATGTTCTCGACCATCGCCGCGAGGTTGCGCGCGCTCGGCGGGATGCCGCCGACGACGCCGATCACGCAGTCGACGTGCAGCGGCGGCTTCAGCACACCCATGTCGATCAGCGGCGCGAGGCTGCCGATGTGGCCGACGTCGAAGCACTCGTGCTCGGGTTTGATACCCAGCTCGTTCATCGCCTGCAGCAGCTCGACGATCTCCTCGAACGGGTTCTGGAAGACCATGCTGAAGACGAAGTTCTTGCGCGAGCGCGAGTACTTCGCGTAGTTCATCGACCCCATGTTCAGCGCCGCGACCTCGGGCCGGCAGGCGCGCAGATAGTCGATTCGCTTGGACAGCGGCACGCCGATCGTGCCGGTCGAGAAGTTGACGATCGCCGCGTCGCCGACCTCGGCGCGGATCGCTTCGGTGATCGCCTGGAAGTCCTCGACTTCGTAGCTCGGCGTCCCGTCCGGTTTGCGCGCGTGGATGTGGATCATCGTGCCGCCCTCGTCGACGATCCGCCGCGCCTCGGCGGCGTACTCGGCCGGCGTGTACGGGATCGCCGGGCACTGCTCGCGGTTGGCGATCGCGCCGGAGATCGAGCAGGTGATGACTACGGGATCGTCCAGGCTCATACGGGCACCACTCCTGACTTCTTGTAGGGCCGCTCGATCCTCTTCCCCTCGGCCATCTCCAGCGCGCGGCAGATCGTCGCGCGCGTCTCGCGCGGGTCGATCACGTCGTCGATCATGTCGTTTCCGGCGGCGATGTAGACGTCGATGATCTTGCGGTAGGCGTCGATCAGCTCGGCCTTCTTCGCCTCGGGGTCTTCAGCTTCCTCGACCTGTTTGCGCATCACGATCTCGACGGCGCCCTCGGCGCCCATCACGCTGATCTCGGCGCTCGGCCAGGCGACGATCAAGTCGGGCTCGTACGCGCGTCCGTTCATCACGTAGTAGCCAGCGCCGTACGCCTTGCGCGTGATGACCGTGATCTTCGGCACGGTCGCGTTTGCGACGGCGTAGAGCATCTTCGCGCCGTGGCGGATGATGCCGTCGGCCTCGACCTTCGTGCCGACCATGAAGCCGGGGACGTCCATCAGGAAGACGAGCGGGATGTCGAAGGCGTTGCAGAGGTTGACGAAGCGCGCGGCCTTGTCGGCGGAGTCGTTGTCGAGGATGCCGCCGAGCTGCTTCGGCTGGTTGGCGACGATCCCGGCCGGTCGGCCGCCGAAGCGCGCGAAGCAGGTGATGATCGTCTTCGCCCACTGCGGCTTCATGTCGAAGTAGAAGCCGTCGTCGACGATCCGGCGGATCACCTCGTACATGTCATACGGCTTGCGGTTGGACTCGGGCAGCACGTCGAGCAGCTCCTCGTCGCCGCGCTCGATCGGGTCGGCGCTGGCGAGCACGGGCGGCTTTGATTCGCAGTTCTGCGGCATGAACGAGAGGTATTGCTTGATCGCCGCGATGCACTCCTCGTCGTCGGCGACCTCGAGGTCGCCGACGCCCGACTTGCGGCAGTGCACGCGCGAGCCGCCGAGCTCCTCCTGCGTGACGTCCTCGCCGACGGCCGCGCGCACGAGATGC
This sequence comes from Solirubrobacteraceae bacterium, assembly GCA_035486335.1. Taxonomy (GTDB): domain Bacteria; phylum Actinomycetota; class Thermoleophilia; order Solirubrobacterales; family Solirubrobacteraceae; genus Palsa-744. The sequence continues at coordinate 513 of DATHND010000038.1, read as the reverse complement.
GGCCCGGCGAGCGCCATCGAGCCGCGGCCCTTGACCATCGGCACGAAGTCGGCGAGTCCGGGGATGTACGCGGTGCCTGCCGCACACGGCCCCATCAGCGCCGCGACCTGCGGGATCACGCCGCTCATCACGACCTCCTCGCGGAACAGGTGGCCCGAGCCGGCGAACAACGAGCCGACGGCCTCCTGGATGCGCGCGCCGGCCGAGTCGAGCAGCCAGATGAACGGGATGCGCTTTGTGAGCGCGAGCTCGCGCAAGCGCGTCACCTTCAGCTCGCCGGTCATGCCCATCGAGCCGGCCATCACCGTGAAGTCGTAAGCGCACACCGCGACGAGCCGCCCGTCGACCTTGCCGTAGCCCGTGATCACGCCGTCGGCCGGCGCTTCCTTGCCGTCCATCGCGCGCTGCGCGAAGTGCGGCCGCCCGTGGACGCCGAGCTCGACGAACGTGCCGTCGTCGATCAGCAGCGCCAGGCGCTCGCGCGCGGTCAGCTTCTCGGCGGCGTGCTGGCGC
>DATHND010000037.1:0-5652 GCA_035486335.1 Solirubrobacteraceae bacterium | reverse complement strand
GCTACGAGAACGTCTTCTCCGAGCAGCTCACGAACCTCGTTCAGGCGGGCGACGTGCTCGTCGTCGTGTCAGCCAGCGGCAACTCGCCGAACGTGCTCAACGCGATGCGTTACGCGCGCTCGCGCAGCGCCGCGGTCGTCGGGCTGCTCGGGTTCGACGGCGGAGCCGCGGCGGAGCTCGCCGATCTCGCGCTCGTCGTGCCGTCGGACCACTACGGCGTCGTCGAGGACGCGCACCTGATCATCAACCACATCCTCGTCGACTACTTCCGCAATCGCTTCGCCGAGACGCGACCGTGGGTGGTGTGATCGCGCGTGAACGCGATGATCCTCGCCGCCGGGCGCGGAACGCGGCTCGGGGCGCTCGGCGAGACGACGCCTAAGATCCTCGTCGAGCTCGACGGCGAGCCGCTGCTGGCGCGCCAGATCCGTTATCTGAAGGACGGCGGCGTCGAGCGAATCGTCCTCAATACGCACCACCTGTCCGATCAGATCGCGGCGTTCGTCGCGGCGCACCCGCAGGCGGCCGACGTCGACGTGGTCTTCGAGCCGACGCTGCTCGGCACGGCCGGCGGCGTTCGCAACGCGCTGCCGCTGCTCGGCGGCGCTCCGTTCGTCGTCCTCTACGGGGACGTCCTGATCGACGAGGCGCCTGCGGCGGTGTTCGCGACGCACGCGTCATCGCGTGCGCTCGCGACCGTCACCGTGTATGCGACAGGCGACGTCGAGGGCAAGGGCGCCGTCGAGCTCGCGCCGGACGGGACCGTGCGCGCGTTCCGCGAGAAGGCGCTCGAGCGGTCGGACAAAGAGACGCTGGTCAACGCCGGGCTGTACGTGCTCGACCCGGCGCTCGTCGCCGAGCTGCCCGAGGGAGCGGAGCTCGACTTCGGTCACGACGTGTTCCCGGCGGCCCTGCGCGCGGGGACGAGGATCGCCGCGCACCGCCTCGCCGACGCGGTGATCGACATCGGCACGCCCAGCGCGCTCAGCCACGCTCGCGCGAGCGCCGGCGACGCGGCGCATTGAGCCGACGCGCGCGCTGAGCCTACGCAGCGCGAGCAGCGGTCGCGCTCACGCCCGAAATTCGTCGGTCAACGCCTCGAACGTCTCGATCAATCCCCGCTCGAAGGGAATCCTCGCCTCCCATCCGAGCACTGCGCGCGCATGGGACGGATCCATGCAGCTGCGCTCGAGCTCTCCCTCGCGCAGCGGCGCGAGCGTCGGCTCGACGTCCTTGCCGGAGACACGGAGGAGCGTGCGCCACAGCGTCATCACGTCGGTCTCGACGCCGGTCGCGACGTTGAACACGCCGGCGACGCCGGATGCGGCGCGGAGCGCCGCGACGACGTCGTGCACGTGCACGTAGTCGCGCGTCGGTCGGCCGTCGCCGAAGATCTTCGGCGACTCGCCGGTGTACAGGTGATGGGCGAAGATCGCGACGACGCCGGCCTCGCCGTGCGGGCTCTGACGCGGGCCGTAGACGTTGCCGAGCCGGCAGACGGCGTGCGGGACGCCGGTCGATGCGGTCCACGTCCGAATGTACGCCTCGCCGGCCCACTTCGAGGCGCCATACGGCGCGAGCGGCGCGGGGATGCGGTCCTCCGGCGTCGGGATCGGCGCTTCGTTGCCGTACAGCGCTCCGCCGGTCGACGTGAACGAGATCGGCGCGCGATGGCGCGTGGCGGCTTCGAGCACGTTGAGCGTGCCCTGCACGTTCACGGCGCAGTCACGCGAGGGGTCGGCGACGGAGACGGTCACGCTCGACTGCGCGGCGAGGTGAAAGATCGCGTCCGGTTCGGCCGCGTCGACGACGGCGTCGAGCGCGGCGCGATCGACGATGTCGATCCGGTGGAGATCGGCCTGCTTCGCGACGCGCCGTGCGTCGCCGGACGAGAGGTCGTCGACGACCGTCACGCTCACCCCGTCGCCGAGCAGCGCATCGACGAGATGGGATCCGATGAAGCCGGCGCCGCCGGTGACGAGGGCGCTACGCGGCGCGCTCACCAGCGGTCACGTCCGGGCATGCGTGGGGAGCTGTGCTCGTGCATCGGTCTGTCGCACTCCTTGGTCGAGATCACGGCTGCTGAGCAGGACTGTCGCTCGCCGATGACGACACGGTTGGTCGCGGCGGCGATGATATCCGGCGGATCGACGACGGACGCGATCACCGCGCGACGCGCCTCCCGCGCTGCTCCAGCAGCTCGACGTAGAGCGCTTCAAAGCGCCCGATCATCACGCCGAGGTCGAACTCGGCGCGGCGCCGCTCCTGGCCGCGGCGCCCCATCTCGCGAGCGCGCTCGGGGTCACGCAGCAGCGCGTCGATCGCGTCGCCGAGCGCGGCGGCGTCGCCGGGCTCGACGAGCAGGCCGTGGACTCCGGAGTCGATCATGTCTGGGATCCCGCCGACGGACGTCGCGACGACCGGCAGGCCGGCCTCCATCGCCTCGAGCAGCGCCGCCGGGCTTCCCTCGAAGCTCGAGCTCGAGACGGCGATGTCGAGCGCGCGCAGGATGTCGGGCACGTCGCTGCGCAGCCCGAGGAAGTGGGCGTTCGACTCCAGGCCGAGCTCGCTCGAAAGCGCTTCGAGCGAGGCGCGCTCGGGGCCGTCGCCGACGAGCAGCACCTGCAGCTCGGGCCACCGCGAGCGCACGCGCGCGGCCGCGCGCAGCAACACGTCGAGCGCCTTCTGCCGGCGCATCAGGCCGACGACGCCGATCGTCGGCGCGTGCGCCGGGATGCCGAGCTCGGCGCGCGCGTCGCGGCCGTTGCGAGCCTCGCGCGGGACGATGCCGATCGGGACGAACATCGTGCGATCGGGCTTGACGTGCTCGACGTCGATCATCCTCCGCTGGTCCTGGCGCGAGACGGCGATGAACCGATCGGCGGCGCGTGAGACGACCTCGCGGTCGAGCACGCGACGCCAAGGTTTGCCTTCGTATGACCACGTGTGCTCGTGCGCGAGCACGACCGGGACGCCCGCCGCGCGCGCGACGATCGAGCCGGCGACGTTCGAGCCGAACTTGTGCGAATGCAGCACGTCGACGCGTTCGCGCCGCAGGAAGCGCGCGAGGCGCAGCCACGGCGCAGCCTGCATCTTGCGCGTGCGTCGCAGCGGCAGGAAGCGGACGCCGGCGTCGCTCAGCCGCGCGAGCGCGTCGCTGCTGGAGGTGTCCTGCTCGAACCACCTCGGCGACGGCCAGCGGCTCACGCACAGCGTCGAGTCGAACCGCGCGGGATCGAGGTTGGTGGCGATGACGAGCGCGAAGTGCTCGGCGCCGGCGGTGCTGCTGAGCAGGTCGACGAGCGTCACGACGCGCACCCGGTCGCCAGCGCGCGCGATCGAAGGTGCTCGCATGACCGGCGAGATTGTAGAAGCGCGGGCTGGAGCATGGGCGGCTTGCGTCGTCATCGATCGAATCTCCGTGTTCTCGGGCGGCGCAGCCGCCCGCTCGGCGGCGCGCGCCGGCCACAGGCGATCGGGCCTATTACCCGCCATCGGCGCGATGCGCGCATCGCTTGAGACGTAGAGTTGCCTCACCGATGCGGCATCCGCCTCCGAGCCTCGGCGCCGAGCTCGTGCGCTTCTACGACGACGCGTACACGCAGGATGCAGCCGGCGCCGAGCGCTATGCGCGCTGGCGCGCGCTCGGCGCGGTGGGCAAGGCCGATCACGTGATCGCGCTGTGCGAGGGCGCCGGCGTCGCACCGCGCAGCACGCTCGAGGTCGGCTGCGGCGACGGCGCGCTGCTGTGCGAGCTGCGCGCGCGCGGCTTCGGCGGCCGCCTGGCCGGCGTCGAGATCACCGACGCGGCCGTCGCGATCGCGTCACAGCGCGAGCAGATCGACGCCGTCGCGCGCTACGACGGCGAGCATCTGGACGAGCGCGACGGCGCGTTCGAGCTCGGCGTCCTCTCGCACGTGCTCGAGCACGTGCGAGACCCGCCGGCGCTGCTCGCCGAGGTCGCGCGCGCGTGCGGCGCGGTGCTCGTCGAGGTGCCGCTCGAGGCGAACGTGTCGGCGCGCCGCGCCGGCAAGCGCGAGCACGCGGCGGAGGTCGGCCACCTGCAGCGCCTGGACCGCCGTGCCGTGCGCGCGATCGCCGGCCGAGCCGAGCTTGCGGTCATCGGCGAGCTCGAAGACGCGCTCCCGCTCGCCGTCCACCGGTTCTTCGCGAGCGGCGCGCGAGCGAACGCAGCGGCAACCGCGAAGTGGGCGCTGCGCACGTCGCTGCACCGGCTCGCGCCGCCGCTCGCACGGCGGCTGTTCACGGTGCACTACGCGTGCCTGTGCGTGCCGCGAGCGGGCGCGCGCGAGGCTTAGGACGAGCCGGTATATACAACTGCTATCGGCGCATTGAACGCGAGACACACTTCACGCGCACGCCACCGCGCACGCCGACGCACACGCCGATGGACGCGCCCAACGTACACGCGGACGCGGCATAGTGCACGAGCCGCTGGGCGCTGACGCCGACTAACCGCCGGCGGGCGCGGTCGCGGCTTCGAACAGCAGCGCGAGCACGGTGCCCATCAGCTCGTCCGGGACGGCGCTCGGGTCGGCGAGCCGCTGGCGCGCGATGCCGTCGGCGAGCGCGTCGACGGCGATGGCGAGCTGTTCGGCGGGCAGCGCGAGCTCGAGCTCGAACTCGCGCACGCCGTCTTCGATCAGCTGCGTCAACAGCCGTCTGACCTGCGCGAAGCGCGCGGCGACCTTCGGGCGGACGCCTGAGTCGCGCACGCCGTACGCCCAGAACTCCATGAACAACAGCAGCAGCTCCGGCTCGCGCTCGATCATCGCCATCCACCGCCGCGCGCCGCCGGTCGCGCGCTCGGAGACGGAAGCGCGCTTGCCGACGGCCTCGGCGATCTCGCGCGCATGCTCGTCGATCTCGCGCTCCATCAGCACGAGGAACAGGTCCTCCTTGCCGTCGAAGTTCGAGTACAGCGCGCCGGTCGAGAAGCCCGCGCGCGAGGCGATCTCCTCGACGGACGCGCCGTGGAAGCCGTTGCTCGCGAACGCGCTGCGCGCCGCCGCGAGCAGTCGCTCACGCGTGTTCGCCTTGCTCTGCTCGCGCGTCAGCCGCGCGCCAGACGTAGCGGCGGCGGGCGCGCCGGTCGCTTCCTGCACGGTCCGCATCGACACATCCTACTTGACAGAACGCACGCTATTGCGATAGCGTTCATTATCGATTTCTGATCGAACGAGACCGCCTCCTTGGCGCGGCCATCGCGCGGCGGCGGAAATCGACCGCAGGGCGCGGCGAGCCGCGACAACGACGAACCGACAGGAGCAGTCATATGGCGAGCGCCACGACCCCCTCGACCGCCTCGGACAGCGCGCTCACGAGCCTGCCGACCGACGCGATCTCCTACTCCGATCTGTACGCGCGCTGGGAGCGCGGCAACTGGAAGGCGACCGAGCTCGACTTCACCGAGGACGCGCGCCAGTGGCGCGAGGACTTCACCGAGTTCGAGCGCACCGCGGCGCTGTGGAACTACTGCCTGTTCTTCTGGGGCGAGGACGCGGTCGCAGACAACCTCTCGCCATACGTCGACGCGGCGCCGCTGGAGGAGCAGAAGTACTTCCTGACGACGCAGCAGGTCGACGAGGCGCGCCACGCGGTGTTCTTCAAGCGCTTCATGCACGAGGTCTG
>DATHND010000036.1:0-13134 GCA_035486335.1 Solirubrobacteraceae bacterium | reverse complement strand
CGGCTGAAGACGAACATCGACTCCGGCCTGTTCGACGCCGTGCAACTCGCCGGCGTCGCCGCGCTCTCGCCCGAGGCCGACGCGGAGGTGGCCTCGATCGTCGAGCTGTATCGCAAACGGCGCGATCTCGTGTGTGACGCGCTGCGCGAGATCGGCGTCGACGTGCGCCCGCCGCACGCCACGATCTACGTCTGGGCGCCGATTCCCGGCGGTTACGCCGACTCCGCCGCCTACGCCGAGTACGTGCTCGAGCAGGCTGGCGTCGTGATCACGCCGGGCGCCGTCTACGGCCCGGCCGGCGAGGGCTGGTTCCGGATCTCGCTGACCACGCCCGACGATCGACTGCTCGAGGCCGTGCAGCGCCTCGGCGCGCTCGCAGCGTGATCACAAACGTCTGCGATCCGGTCTCTAGACTGGATGCAGATGCAGAGAAGCCGTAACGGCAGGGTCACGCCGACACCGGCGGCGCTCAACGGAGGACGCTCGGGGGAGCAGGCGCCGCGCGCACGCCAGCGCGCGTTCTGCATCGCGGCTCTGCCACACGGCGGCGAGACGCTTTCAGAGCTGACCGAGCTGCTGCTGACCGCCGGCGTCGCGGTCGTCGGCGAGATCGTCCAGCAGCGCGAGCAGCCGCACCCGAACTCATATCTCGGGCCCGGCAAGGTCGCCGAGGCGAAGGCCGCCGCGCGCGCGGCCGACGCCAACGTGATCGCCTGCGACGACGAGCTGACCGCGCGCCAGGAGCGCAACCTCGAGCAAGAGCTCGGGCTGCCGGTCGTCGACCGGACAACCGTGATCCTCGATATCTTCGCCTCGCACGCGAACAGCGCCGAGGGCAAGCTCCAGGTCGAGCTGGCGCAGCTCGAATACAACCTCGCGCGAATGCGCGGGCTGTGGACGCACCTCGAGCGGCTCGGCGGCGGCATCGGCACGCGTGGACCGGGCGAGACGCAGATCGAGACCGACCGCCGCCTCGCGCGCGACCGGATCGCGGCGCTGCGGCGGCGCCTCGAGCACGTCAAGGGCACGCGCGCCGTCCAGCGCGCCGAGCGCGAACGCGCCGCGTTGCCGACGATCGCGCTCGTCGGCTACACGAACGCCGGCAAGTCGACGTTGCTCAACGCGATGACCGGCGCCGACGTCGGCGTGCGCGACCGCCTGTTCCATACGCTCGACCCGACCACGCGCACGCTGCGCCTCGACGGCCGCGCGCACCTGCTGACCGACACCGTCGGCTTCATCGGCAAGCTGCCGCACCAGCTGATCGACGCGTTCACCGCGACGCTCGAGGAGACCGTCCGCGCCGACCTGCTCGCACACGTGCTCGACGCCTCCGCGCCTGCTGAGCAGATGACCGCGATGTGCCACGCCGTCGAGCAGACGCTCGAGGAGATCGGCGCCGGCGAGCGGCCGCGAGTACTCGTGCTGAACAAGATCGACCTGCTCGACGCCGACGCGCGCGCGGAGCTGCGCCTGCGCCATCCCGACGCCGTGCTCGTCAGCGGCGCCAGCGGCGAGGGCATCGACGCGCTCGGCGAGCGAATCGTCGCCGAGCTCGCCCACACGCTGCGCCGCGTCGAGCTGCTCGTCCCGTACGCCGACGGCGGCAGCCTCGCCGAGTTGCACGAGCTCGCCGGCGACGTCGACCGCGAGGACACGCCCGACGGCGTGCGCGTGCGCGCGCTGATCCCCGACCGCCTCGCCCGCCGCTTCGAGCGCTTCGCCGTCGCGCCGCCGGTGCGCGCCGTCACCTCGTAGGGAAAGACCAGCCGGTCCTCGATCAGCGGTCGTCGCCGCTGCCCGACAACACGCCACGCTGCATCCGCGAGGCGAGCTTGTCGAGATTGTCCTGCGCGATCTGCTCGAGGTCGAGGTCGAGCTCGGTCGCGAGTTGCGCGACGTACCAGAGCACGTCGCCGAGCTCCTTCGCCATCGCCTCGCGGCGCCCGGGCGTCACGACGCCGCGATCGTCGCGAATCACCTTCTTCGCGTGGTCGGCGAACTCGCCGGCCTCGCCGGCGAGGCCGAGCGCCGGGTAGGTGAGCGAATCCGTGCGCGGGTAGTGCGCCGTGCTGCGCGAGCGCCGCTGATAGTCGGACAGCTCCATCGACCGATCCTATGCGTGGGTCGTCGCGCCGCTCACGCGGCGACAGCCGATTTTGCGGAGAACGGCGCCCGACGCCGGCGCGAGCGCCTACACGCCGGCGGCGCGACGCGCGTCGGCGTGCGCTTGCTGCTCCAAGCCGTCCTCGAGCGGCGTCAGCTCCGTGGCGTCGATCCGCAGCGCGCGCGCGAGGAGCCAGTCCGCGAACCACGCGTTTTTCGGCAGCAGCGGGCCGTGCAAGTACGTGCCGATCGTGTTGCCGCGCCGCGCGCCCTCGAAGCCGCTGCGCCCGTCGTTGCCGTGGCCGCGGAGCACGCGCCCGAGCGGCGCCTGCCCGGCGTGCAGCGAAGTGCGACCGCCGTGGTTCTCGAAGCCCGCGAGCACGCGCGCCTCGCCGCCGCGTCCCTCGTCACCGCCGACGCTGCCTGCGTCGCCGTCGTCGCGATCGAGGCGCACCTCGATCGCGACGTTGCCGATCAGCCGCGGTCCGTCCTCGCGCACCGTGCTGACGTCGAGCAGCCCGACGCCCTCGATCCGCTCCGCGCCGAGCGCGTACGAGCGCCCGAGCAGCTGGTAGCCGCCGCACACGCCGAGCACGACCGCCTCGCGCGCGGCCGCGCCGTGCAGCGCTTCGCGCTTTCGCTCCAGCAGGTCCTCGGCGCATAGGCGCTGGTCGCGGTCCTGTCCGCCGCCGATGTACAGCAGGTCGTGCGCATCCGCGTCGAGCGGCTCGCCGAGCCCGCTCGCCGCGAGCTCGAAGCCGATCCCGCGCCAGCGGCAGCGACGCTCGAGCACGAGCAGGTTGCCACGGTCGGCGTAGATGTTCAGCAGATCGGGGTACAGCGCGCAGACGCGCAGCGTCCGGCGCCGTCCGTTCGTGCGCGCACCGGGCTCAGACACGCAGCATCACCACCGTGCTGCCGACGTGCTCGTCGGTCGCCGCGACCGTGACGGCCGGCTCGGGGTGCAAGCCAGCCGCGCGCGCGTCGCGCTCGATTCGCGCGACGCCGACGCGGTCGAGCTCGATCGCGTCGCGTTCGCGCAGCAGCTCGCACGCGCGGTCCCGACCGTGCGCGGCGGAGTCCCGGTCGAGGATTCGCCGCTCGCGTTCGATCGTCACCGTCCGACGCGACTCGGCGACACGGATCGCACGGCTGACGTATTCCAGCTCGCCGACGCGTGCGCGCTCGGCCGCCGGCCCGATCCGCCCGTCCGAGCAGTCGAACGGCTCGAGCTCGCCGAGGATCGCGCAAGCGACGAGGCCGCCGGCGCGGACGTGCTCGCGCGCGCTGCGCAGGAACGCGATACGCCCGTCGGCGCCCTCGAGCAGTTGGATCGTCTGCATCGGCATCACGCACAGCGCGTACTCGCGCCGCTCGAGCGTGAGCGAGCGCGCATCGGCGCACACCGTCTGCACCGCCAGCCCCATCGCGCGCTCGCGCAGCGCGTCCAGCAGCGCCGGCTCGCGATCGACGGCCGTGACGGCATGACCCGCGCGCGCGAGCGCCAGCGTCACGCGCCCGCTCCCCGAGCCGATGTCGAGGATCGGTCCGTCGAGGCGCTCGGCAAGCGACAGCCAGAGCGGCAAGTCGACGCTGTAGCCGCCGCACTCGAGGTCGTGCCACGCGACGGCCCGCGCCGCGAGCGCAGCCCCGCCCACGGCGCCGCCGTGCGCGTGGCCCGCCCGCTGGCGCGTCTCGCCGCCGCTCACGCCCACGAGCCGCTCAGCTCTCCGCGCGATACGAGCAGCTCGCGCAGCGCGAGCATCGCCGTGTACGTCGGCAGCGCATACAGCGGCGCCCGCGCGTCCGCACGGTCCTCCGCCGCGAGCTCCAGCGCGCGCGTGAGCTCCGGCTCGACGCGGATCTGCGTCGTCTCGACGCCCGCGTACTTGATCCGCGCCGCGAGGTCCGCCGCGCGTGTGCCGCTGCACGTGAAGCGCCGCACGCGCCCGGCGAGCAGCTCGAAGTCGGCGTCCCAGATCCACGACACGTCGCGGCCGTCGGCGATCCGGTCGTTGAGCACGCCGAGCACGTCGTGCTCGCCCGGCTCGAGCGCGAGCGTGCGCAGCACCTCGTTGGCGCCGGCCGGGTTCTTCACGAGCATGATCCGCAGCTCGCGTGCGCCGCCCGCCGCGGCGCGCGCCCCGTTGCCGGCGCGCAAAGGGGAGAGCGTCACGCTCTCCGCCCGTCCGAACGCCGCCGACGCGCCTTGCAGCCCCGCGAGGATGCTCTCGAACGGGACGTCCAGCGCCGTCGCGAGCGCCGTCGCGGCGAGCGCGTTGTAAACGTTGTAGAGGCCCGGCAGCGCGAGGCGGACCTCGCCCTCGCCGGCTGGCGTGCGCAGCGTAAAGCGCACGGCGCGGACGCCTTCGAGCGTCACCTCGCTGGCGCTGACCGCCGGTCGTGGGCGCCGCTGGCCGCAGCTGTCGCAGTGGTAGTGGCCGAGGTGGCCGAGATAGATCGCGTCGAATACATATGGCGCGCCACAGCGACGGCAGTGCTTCGCGTCGGCCGCGTGCGCGATCCCCGCGAGCGTGAGCGAGTCGTCCTCGACGCCGAAGTGCAGAGCCCCGTCGCGCCCACGGCCGAGGTCGGCGATCAGCGGGTCGTCGGCGTTCAGCACGAGCATCCGCGCGTGCAGGTCGGCCGCCCAGCGGTCGGCGATCGTCTCGAGCTCGCCGTAACGGTCGAGCTGGTCGCGAAACAGGTTGCCGAGCACGATCACGCGCGGGCGCAACTGCGCCGCGACCGCGTCGAGCCACAGCTCATCGACCTCGAACAGCCCGAGCTCGCCGGCGATCGCGCCGCGCGGGCGCGACGCGGCGAGCAGCGCCGTCGCGATCCCACCCGCCATGTTCGCGCCCTCGGCGTTGTGCACGAGCGGGATGTCCGCCCGCCCGAAGATCGCCGCGGCGATCGCCGCGGTCGTCGTCTTGCCGTTCGTCGCCGAGACGAGCGCGCTGCCGCGCGTCAGGCGTGCGCCGAGCGAGCCGATCGCGTTGCGGTCGAGCCCGAGCAGCACTCGCCCCGGCGCGCTCGTCGCGCCGCCGCCGCGCAGGCGCGAGAGCGTCGCGACGGCGCGCGCGAGCGCGAGCTTCGGAGCTAGCGCGCTCGCCATCAGCGCGCCTGCGCGACCGGCGGCGACGGCGCGAACGCGCAGTCCGGCGGGTCCTCCGCGGGAACGAGCACCGTGATCGCGCCGGGCGCCGCGCGCACGCGCAGCGGCAGCTCGCCGACCGGGTCGCCGTCGGCGTACATCGTGAACGCGCGGTCGGCGTCGATCGCCACCTCGCGCGCGCGGAACACGTGCACGCACGGCTCGCGCACGTGCGTCCCGCTGAACACGCGCGGCAGGATCTTCGTCAGGAACGCGAGCTTGCCGACGCGCTCCAGCACGACGACCTCGAGCCGCCCGTCGTCGAGCATCGCCGAAGGCGCCGCGCGCATCCCGCCGCCGTACGTCTTCGAGTTCGCCGCGCCGATCGTGTACGCCGTGAAGCTGCGCCGCTCGCCCGGCGGGTCGAGCTCGATCTGAAAGCGCGCCGGGCGCCACGAGAGCAGCGCGCGAAGCGCGCCGTACGCGTAGACAAGGTTGCCGAGCCACGACGGCGCTTCGTTCGCGATCCGGTTCGCGTCGCTGTCGAAACCGACCGACGCGATCCCGACGAACGCACGACCCGGCCCGCCGTCGCCGGCGGAGAAAACCTCGCCAAGGTCCATCGCGCGCGGCACGCCGTGCGCGATCGTCGCGCACGCCTGGGAGAGCTCGATCCCGATCCCGAGCACGCGCGCGAGATCGTTGCCGCGGCCGCCCGGCAGCACCCCAAGCACCGCGCCGGGGACTTCGCGCAGGGCGTCCGCGATCGCGCCGATCGCGCCGTCGCCGCTCAGCACGACGATCGTCTCGCCGGCGCGCGCCGCCGTCAGCGCGAGGTCGCGCGCGTGCTCGAGGTCGCGCGTTTCGACGTGGCGCACGGTCAGCCCGTGCCGGCGCAACTCCGCGAGCGCCTGCGGCGTGAGCCGACCGGCCTTGCCGCCGCCGGCGGCCGGGTTGACGATCAGGCAGACGGGCGCCGCCGGCGCAGGATCAGACACGGCCGCAAGCGTAGTGCGCCCGGCCCGCGCGCCGCTCAGCTCGCGGCGGCTTTCGCCGCGCGATCTCGCCGACGCCGGCCGATCGCCGCAACGATGCCGAGCGCTGCGATCACGACGAACAGGCCGAGCAGCACCGCCGGCGCAAGGCCGACGCCGCCGAACGCGAGCCCGACGAGCTCGACGATGCCGGTGCCGATCGCGAGCAGGGCGATGATCAGCACGATGATCAGCACGATTCCGCGCACGCGCGCGAGGATCCCGGCCGAAGCGGGCGGGATCAGCAGGCCCATCGCGCGCAGCGCGAGCATCTGGCGGCCGCTCGGCGGCGTCTGCCCGAGCCGCTCGACGGCGTCCTTGAGGTCGCCGGCTCGTCGTTCGGCGAGCGCCAGCGAGGCGTCGGCCATGCGCCGCAACTGCATCCGCTCCTGCGGGCGCGCCGCGGCGATCGCGCGCTGGAAGTAGCCGCGCGCCTGCTCGGCGTCGAAGCGCTCAGCCGCGCGAGCACCGAGGATCGCGAGCGCCGCGCTCTTGTATTTCGTCTCGGCTTCGAGCTCCTCGTCCGAGCGCTGCTCGAGCGCCTGGATCGCCTCCAGGCCACCGCGCTGTTCGATCCGAACCTGACGTTGCTTCGGTGCCATCGGCGCTCATTCTACGGTTTGCGTGGACGCCCGCGCGAGCGGCCGCGCGGGCCGGCGGAACGCTTCTCGCCCGCGTGCCCCCAGCGGTATGCTCGGCCAATGGTCGGGCCCGGCTCTTGTTTCGATGCGCGCCGCGCGGCGCGCGCGGGACTCTGCGCGCTGCTCACGCTCGTGCTGCTCACGTCGCTCGCGCCCGCCGCGATCGCAGCCGCCGGCTCGGTTGGCGGCTCGTCGAGCTCGTCCGGTGGGTCGGCCGGCAACGGCAAGGCGTTCAGCGAATTGAGTAAAGGCACGGAAGAACCGGCCCAGGCGACGACCAAGAAGACGGAAACGACCGGGTCGACCGAACAGACCACGAACTCGAAAAAAACGATCTTGATCGTGATCGGCGCCGCAATCGTCCTGCTCGTGATCGTCGCTTCGGTGATCGTGCGCGACGCGCGCAGGGTCGCGCCGGCCGGGGACGGGCCGCTCGACGAAGCCGGCTCGGCACGCGACCCGGCGGCCCAGCTGCGCAAGCGGCGCGCCAAGGCGAAGGCCGCCCGGCGACAGCGCAAGCGCAACCGCTGAGGACGTCAGCGCCAGACGCGCACACGTCGCGGCGTGCGCGAGGCGATCCGCACGCGCCGCGGAGAGGGGGGAGGCGGGGAGCCGTGCGGACCTCGCCGCGGGCGGCGCGGGAACGGGCCCGACGGCAGCGGGCGACGCGGCCGCGGGTCAAGCGGGCTCGCCGGCAGCGCGCGCGAGCCGCCGTCGTCGTCGGAGCGGTCGGGCGGCTCGTTGACGTTCAGCGCGGGGTCGTTGCGGAACGGCAACCACAGCATCAACGCGGCGATCGGGAGCTTGATCAGCCCGAGCAACACGATCAGCAGCCACAACGGCATCTTGGCGACGATGCTACTACTGGCGGATGGCCGTCGAGCGGGCGAGGAACGAGGAGCTGGCGAAGCTGTCGGCGTCCGTCTCACGCTGCCGCCGCTGCCCGCGCCTGGTCGCCTGGCGCGAGCAGGTCGCGCGCGAGCGACGCGCCGCGTTTGCCGAGGAACGCTACTGGGGGCGTCCGCTGCCGGGCTTCGGCGACCCGGACGCGCGCGTGCTGCTGCTCGGGCTGGCGCCGGCCGCGCACGGCGCGAACCGCACCGGGCGGATGTTCACGGGAGACCGCTCCGGCGACTTCCTGTTCGCCGCGCTGCATCGCTGCGGCTTCGCCAACCAGCCGCGGTCGAGCAGCGTCGAGGACGGCCTGCGGCTGAGCGGCGCGTGGATCACCGCGGCCGTGCGCTGCGCGCCGCCGGCCAACCGCCCGACGCCGGCTGAGCGCGACACCTGCCTTCCTTGGACCGCGCGCGAACTGGAGCTGCTCGCCGACGTGCGCGTCGTCCTCTGCCTTGGCGCGTTCGCGTGGGCCGCCGCACTCGTCCTGCTCGCAGCGCTCCGCGAGCGGACGGCGAGCGGCGAGCCGCTCGACGCGCTGCGCCCGCGTCCGCGGTTCGCGCACGGGGCCGAGCTCGCGGCCGCTCGCCGCACGATGCTCGGCTGCTTTCACCCGAGCCAGCAGAACACGTTCACCGGGAAGCTGACCGAGTCGATGATCGACGCGGTGCTGCGGCGCGCGCGCGAGCTCGCCGCGCTCCCGCGGTAGCGAGCCACGCGGTCAGCTCGGGCGCCACGAGCGCCGGCGCAATCAGGCGGTGCTCAGGACGCCGCGCCGGCGCCCGTCAGCTGGGCCCGGTTGCGCGCCGCGCGAACGCTCTGCGCGAGCGTGTCGATGTCGTACGCGCCCTGGTGGCGGCGACCGTTGATGAAGAACGTCGGCGTGCCGGAGACGCCGCTCGCGTCGGCGCTCGCGACGTCCTCGGCGATGCGCGACGCGTGCTCGTGGCGGCGGATCTCGCTCCAGAAGCGATCGAGCTCGAGGCCGAGGTCGTTGGCGATCGCGCTGATGCCCTGCGGGTCGAGCTGGTCCTGGTGGGAGAGCAGCGCGTCGTACATCTCCCAGAAGCTGCTCTGCGTGGCGGCCGCCTCGACGGCCTCAGCGGCGAGCTGCGCGCTGCCGTGCACGTCGTTCAGCGGCAGATGGCGCCAGACGTAGCGCACGTCGTCGCCGAACGAGGCGAGCAGCTCGCGCACGACCGACTCGGCCTGGCCGCAGAATGGACACTCGAAGTCGCCGTACTCGACGAGCGTGACCGGCGCGTCGGCGGGGCCGCGGATGTGGTCGCGCTCCGGGTCGACGTCGTCGGCGAGGTCGATCAGGTCCTCCGCCGTGCTGCTGATCTGGCGCGCGCGGACGTTGCTCGGCAGGCGCCGGACGGCCGCGATCACGCCCCACGCGACGAGCGGCGCGATGATCGCCGAGCCGAGCACGCCGAGCTTCGCCTCGGCGAGACGCTCGCCGCTGAACGCGAGCCCGGAGATCAAGAGCGAGACGGTGAAGCCGATCCCGGCGACGGCGCCGGCGCCGAACAGCAGCGGCCAGCTGATCGGTGGGCGAGGACCGCGCAGCGCCGGGCGCGATGCGAGCCACGACGCGCCGACGATCCCGAGCGGCTTGCCGACGACGTAGCCGACGAGGATGCCGAGCGTGATCGGCGAGCCGATCGCGTCGCCGAGCAGCGAGCCGGTCACGTGGATGCCGGCGTTGGCGAGCGCGAACAGCGGCACGACGACGTAGCTCGTCCACGGGTGCAGGTCGTACTGCAGTCGCTCGTTCAGCGAGATCGCCGAGATCACGCTGAGCTGCGCCGAGCGCGCGAGCTCGGGCGTCGGCTGCTCGCGAAACGAGCGCGTCAGCTCGGTCGCGCGCTCGAGGTCCTCGCGCGAGGGGGGAAACGCGGTCGTCACGAGACCCGCAGCGAGGCCGGCGATCACCGGGTCGATTCCCGACTTGAACATCGCGACCCACAGCGCGATGCCGATCACGACGGCGGCCTGCCGTCGCATCGTCGGCACGAAGCGCAGCAGCGCGAGCGCTGCGAACAGGCCGAGCGCAACGAGCAGCGCCGAAATCGAGACGTGCTTGGTGTAGGCGGTGGCGATCACGATGAGCGCGCCGAGGTCGTCGACGACGGCGAGCGTCAGCAGGAACACGCGCATGCGCGTCGCCGTGCGCGGAGTGAGCAGCGCGAGCGCGCCGAGCGCGAACGCCGTGTCGGTCGACATCGCCGCGCCCCAACCGTGCGCGCCGGCGCCGCCGGCGTTGAACAGCAGGTAGATCAGGACCGGGACCGTCATGCCGCCGATCGCGGCGAACACCGGGATCGCCAGCCGGCGGCGCTCGCGCAGCTCGCCGAGGTCGAACTCGCGCTTCGCCTCGAGCCCGACGACGAGGAAGAAGAACGTCATCAGCCCCTCGTTGACCCAATGGCGCAGGTCGGTCGCGACCGAGCCGCCGCCGAGGTGGATCGAGAGGTTCGTCGTCCAGACCGATTCGTACGTGCTCGACCACGGCGAGTTCGACCACGCCAGCGCCGCCAGCGTCGCGGCGAGCAGCGCGACGGCGCTGCCGGTCTCGGTCGAGAGGAAGTCGCGCACCGGCGCCGCGAGGTTGCGCGCCCAGGCCGTCCTGCCGCTGAAGGGGGTGCTCGCTTGGGCGCAGGACATCTCCCGCGCGATTATCGCGAGCTTTCGCGCACCGCTCGGTGCGGTCGCTCAGCCGCCGGCCTCAGTGCCCTGCGCGGCGCGCGACGCGAGCGGGTCGTGTCCGCCGGGGCCGCGCAGCAGGCGCGCGAGCGCGACGGCGAGCAACGCGCCGGCGAGCGGCCCGACGAGGTAGACCCAGAGGTGAGAGAAGTCGCCGAGCACGAGATCGGGAGCGAACGACCTGGCGGGGTTCATCGAGGCGCCCGAGATCGGGCTGGACCACAGGCCGGCGAGGACGATGTAGGCGGCGACGCCGAACGCCGAGATCGGTCCGAGGTTCTGCGCGCGCGAGGCTGTGCCGAGGATCGTCGAGACGAGCCCGGCCGTCAGCACGAGCTCCATGCAGGTCGCCTGCAGATCGTCGATCCCGTGGCCGGGCGTCGTCGCGCCGAGCGAGCCGGCACGGCCGAACATCGCCAGCAGGAACAGCACGGCGAGCGTCGCGCCGAGCAGTTGCGCAAGCATGTAGAACGGCACTCGTCGCCACGGAAAATCGCGGCGCAGCGCAAACGCGATGCTGACGACCGGATTCAGGTGCGCGCCCGAGATCGCGCCCAGCGCGAGGATCACGGCGAGCACGGTCAGACCGGGCGCGGCGACCGCGGCCGTGCGCCCGATCTCGACGTGGCTGGCCGCGCTGACGACGCCGGCGCCGGCGCCGGCGAGCACGAGCAGGAACGTCCCGATCGTCTCGGACAAGATCCGACGCCCTTCAAACGCCGGGTCGTCGAAACGGCCGACCCACCATGCCTCCCGATCCAGGTGCGCGGTCGGCATCCGCCCGAACGAGCTCTCGACGCCGCCCGCCCGCCCGCCCTCCTGGCTCACGTGAACCAGAGAAGCCTGCCCGGGACGCGCGCGTCCTCATCGACGCGGTAGGCGGCCGACGCGCGGTGATAGCCGTCGGCGAACGTCAGCCGGTCGGTGATGCCGCTGACGAGCAGCACCGGCGAGATCGCGCGCCCGTCCTTGACCTTCGTGAGCTTCTCGGCCACCTCGGCGCTCTGCTTCGGGCGCAACGGCGCCAGCCCCGCCGCGCGCAGCAGGTCCTTCGCGGCCCAGCCGCCGAGCGGCGCCGTGCGCAGGCCGGCGATCGTCTTCTCGAGCGCGCTCGGCGCCAACAGGAGGCTGAGGTAGCTGTGCGCGGCCAGGTAGTCCTTCTCTTCGGGCTCGGCGAGCCACTTGATGCTCGAAGGCTTGACCATCGGGCGAGTCTACGCCTGCGCGCCCGTTTGGCGTGGTCGCGTATAACAAGGCCGTGGTCGAGCTGGCCGGACAGGCGCCGTACGAAGGGCCGCTCGTCGCTCGCGCGGCCGCCGGGGCGCTCGCGTTGGACGGGGCGTCGGCGCTCAGCGCAGGGGAGCGGGTCACGGGCCGATGAGGGTCAATTGCAGCGGACACGGCGTCGCAGAGCCTTGGATGAGACTTCCGAACGCCGCGCACGAAGCACATCCTTGGCTGATCGCGCGGATCGCGCCCGACTTCAAGCTGCTCGACGTCTGGCGGCTGCCAGCAGCAGGAGGGCGCGCGGACTTCGGGCGTCTCGTCGAGCTCGTGATGTCGATGGACCCGCAGCGGAGCTCGTCGCGGGCCACCCGCGCGCTATTCGCGCTGCGCTTTCGCATGGGGGCATGGTTCGGCTGGGATGACGACGCCGGCCCGCTGCCGATCCCCGGCTGCGCGGAGACGACATTGAGCGCGCGTGTCCCCGCCGAGCTGCGCGACACGACGCCGCCGCCAATCTCCGTCAGCTCGACGACGTTCATCCCGATCTATCGCACCGGCGACGAGGCTGCCGCGGAGATCTCAAACGGCACCGTGCACGCGGTGCTGCAGCTGGCCTGGGTCGCCGAGGACGATGGTTCCTATCGCGGGCGGATGAGCGTTTATGTAAAGCCGCGCGGGAAGCTCGGCGAGGCGTACATGGCATTGATCGGGCCGTTCCGGCACCTGATCGTCTACCCGGCGCTGATGCGGCAGATCGGACGCGCGTGGAGCGCGCGGCCGACGTAGCGGCATTCGCGCCGGCGGCCGCGCGGGCGAGCCAGCTCCGCCCAGATTCGCCGGCTCTTCACTTCTAGATATACATAACATCGATTATCGAGCGTTCAGGAGCTCGCCGGCGATGCCTCGCCCGGTGCGGCGTCTCACTCATGTGAGACAGGATTCTCTCACCAATGTGAGACAGCTCCGTCTCATTGATATGAGACAGCGCTGGTGCCGACTCGTCTCATCTATATGAGACTTGTCGGGTGCGCAGCTGGCCGCGTTCTCCCCGAGGATCGCGTAGGTCTTGCCCTTCGTGCCTTCTTCGGCGAGGTAGGCGCACGATAGGCGCGCGATCCGGCTGACGCTGGCCGGCGTCTCGTGCAGCATGCAGATTGTCAGGCTCTCCCTTCCGCGCTTGTGGGGCTGCGGACGCGGCTGACTTGACGCCTGTCTGGCCGACGAAGCGGGTGTCTCGTTTGCCGATCCTCGAACGAGGCATGGGTCGGCCTGAGGGACCGACGGGTTAGGCTGGGCAGCCTCCAAGATGTGCCGACAGCCACGGCTCATCTTGCCTCCATCTTGCGCGCACCGTAGACGATGTCTGCCGGGATGCGACCCCGCGTGAGTCGCCCGTGGTGGACGCGGTCGGTGTTGTAGAAGCGCA
>DATHND010000035.1:0-37648 GCA_035486335.1 Solirubrobacteraceae bacterium | reverse complement strand
CTGCTCGCGTTCGTCAACATCGGCCTCGTGCCCGACGGCGGCTCCTCGCTGTTCGTGCCGAGCCGCGTCGGCGTCGCGCGCGCGAGCGACCTGATGATGCTGGGCGAGCGCCTGCCGGCCGAGCGAGCGCTGCAGTGGGGGCTGATCAACCAGGTCACGCCCGACGAGCAGCTCGCCGAGCGGACGGCGGCGCTCGCGGCGCGGCTCGCGAGCGGGCCGACGCGCTCCTACGCGGGCGCCAAGCGCCTGCTCAACAACCGGCTGTACGCGCGGATCGACGAGCAGCTCGAGCTCGAGGCGCAGCTCCAGCAGGAGATGGTCGGCAGCGACGATTTCATCGAGGGAGCGACGGCGTTCGTGCAGAAGCGCGCACCGCAGTTCAAGGGCTCGTAGCAATCGTCATCAAGCGCCTCCCGCCCGGGCCTGAATAGAATCCTCGCCGCCTTGGGCCATCTCCTCACAGCGACACTCGCGTTCTTCACGCCGCAGTCGGGCGGCTCGTCGAACGCGAACCAGATCGACAGCCTCTACAAGATCGAGCTGGTGATCGCGCTGGTGATCTTCATCGCGGTCGTCGGCGCGATGCTGTACGCGCTCGTCAAGTTCCGCGCGCGCAAGGGCGCCGTCGCCGCGCAGATTCGCGGCAACACGCGGCTGGAGGTCGGTTGGACGGTCGCCGCCGCCGTGATCCTGCTGGCGCTCGCGGTCGTCACGTTCGCGGAGCTCTCCTCGATCCAGAACCCGCCGAACTCCAGCGCCGAAGGCGACAAGCTCGCGAGCGCCGACGTCGGCACGCTGTACGCGAGCTCCGAGCGCAAGCTGCCGCCGAACGGCAAAGCGCTGAACATCAAGGTGATCGGCCGCCAGTACATCTGGCAGTTCGTCTACCCCGGCGCGAACGAACCGGACGGGCTCGGCGCGCCGTACTCCTACGAGGAACTGGTCGTCCCGACGAAAACGACGGTCACGCTCGACATCGTCTCGGCCGACGTCGTGCACTCGTGGTGGGTGCCGCAGCTCGGCGGCAAGTTCCAGGCGGTGCCGGGCTACCACAACTACACGTGGTTCAAGGTCGAAAAGCCGGGCGTCTTCCGCGGCCAGTGCGCGATCCTCTGCGGTCGCGGCCACGCGCGGATGATCGCGACCGTCAAGGCCGTGCCGCCGGCGCAGTTCGACCAGTGGCTCGCCGATCAGAAGAAGGAGCTGCAGGAAGCGAACGAAGACGCGAAGGTAGCGCGCTCGAAACTGAACGGCCAGACCGGCGCCGGACAGGTCGAAAACCCCTAGGACACCGAGGAACAGCAGACGCCATGGCCGCAACCCAGACAGCACCGATCCCGCTCGTCGTCGAGCACGAGGTCAAGCCCGAGCCGCGCGGCTGGACGAGCTGGGTGACGACGACCGACCACAAGCGGATCGGGATCATGTACATGGTCACGACGTTCGTGTTCTTCTGCCTCGGCGGCGTCGAGGCGCTGATCATGCGCCTGCAGCTCGGCGCGCCGAACAACACGCTGGTCACGCCGACGACGTACAACCAGCTGTTCACGATGCACGGGACGACGATGATCTTCCTGTTCGTCGTGCCGATGATGGCCGGGCTGGCCAACTACTTCGTGCCGCTGATGATCGGCGCGCGCGACATGGCGTTCCCGCGCCTGAACGCGCTCTCCTACTGGCTGCTGCTGGCCGGCGGCGTCGTCTTCTACGCGTCGGTCTTCTGGAACCCGCCGGAAGCCGGCTGGGTCAGCTTCGTGCCGCTCGCCAGCTCGACGTTCTCGCCGTCGGGCGGCGAGGACGCGTGGATCTACCTGATCCACCTGACCGGTATCTCGTCGATCCTCGGCGCGATCAACTTCTACGTGACGATCGCGAACATGCGCGCGCGGGGCATGAGCTGGGGGCGCCTGCCGCTGTTCATCTGGACGATCCTCGTCTACTCGGTGCTGATCGTCTTCGCGATGCCCGTGATCGCCGGCGCGGTGACGATGCTGCTGACCGACCGCCACTTCGGCACGCACTTCTTCGACCCCGGCAGCGGCGGCTCGGCGGTGCTGTGGCAGCACCTGTTCTGGTTCTTCGGCCATCCCGAGGTCTACATCATGGTGCTGCCCGGCTTCGGGATCATCTCGGAGATCCTGCCGGTGTTCGCGCGCAAGCCGATCTTCGGCTACAAGGCGATCGCCGCGTCGACCGTTGCGATCGCGTTCCTCGGCTTCCTCACGTGGGCGCACCATATGTTCACGGCGCCGATCCCCGAGGCGATCCTCGTGTTCGTGATGCTCAGCTCGTACTTCATCGCGGTGCCGACGGGCGTCAAGATCCTCAACTGGGTCGCGACGCTGTGGCGCGGGTCGATCGAACTGCGCACGCCGCTGTTGTACTGCGTCGGCGCGATCGTGATCTTCCTGATCGGCGGCATCTCGGGCGTGTTCCTCGCGACGTTCCCGATCGACTGGCAGGTCAACGAAACGTACTTCGTCGTCGCGCACCTGCACTTCGTGCTGATGGGCGGCGCCGTGTTCACGATCTTCGCCGCGATCTACTACTGGTTCCCGAAGATCACCGGCAAGATGCTCGGCGAAGGCCTCGGCAAGTGGAGCTTCGGGCTGATGTTCGTCGGCGTGCTGACCACGTTCCTGATCCAGCACGTGATCGGGCTCGACGGGATGCCGCGCCGCGTGTACGAGTACGACGACGTCGGGCACCTGGCGCTGTACAACCAGATCTCGACGGTCGGCTCGTTCATCCTCGGCCTCGGCGTGCTCGTGACGATCGTCAACGCCGTCGTCAGCCTGAAGCGCGGCGTCGCCGCCGGCCCCGACCCGTGGAAGGCGAACACGCTGGAGTGGTTCACGACCTCGCCGCCGCCGGTCAACAACTTCGACACCGTTCCGCAGGTGCGCTCGGTCGAACCGATGAAGGACATCCGGCGGGAGATCGAGCGGCGCACCGGCGCCGTCCCGGCGTCCGGCGCCGTCGTGCCGACGGGCGCGACGCAGGTCGGGGTGTAGCGTGCCCGGCGTCGCGCCCACGCTGCAGACCCCGGCGATCGGCGTCGCTCCGCGCGCGCGCCAGCTGCTCGGCGACTACGCGGAGCTGACGAAGCCGAAGGTCCAGTCGCTGCTGCTGTTGACGACGATCGCGACGATGTACGTCGCCGGCGACCCGTCGCCGCTGCTCGTCTTGCTCACGTGCCTCGGCGGATACCTCTCGGCGGGCGGCGCCGGCGCCGTCAACCATTGGTTCGATCGCGACATCGACGCGCAGATGGCGCGCACCGCGACGCGGCCGATCCCGGCCGGGCGCGTCTCGCCGCGCGCCGCGCTGACGTTCGGCTGCACGCTCGCCGCGCTGTCGCTGCTCGAGCTCTCGCTCGCGGTCAACCCGCTCGCCGCGGCGCTGTCGTTCTCGGGCTTCCTCGGCTACGTGCTCGTGTACACGGTATGGCTGAAGCGCCGCACGCCGCAGAACATCGTGATCGGCGGCGCCGCCGGCGCCGTGCCGCCGCTCGTCGGCTGGGCGGCCGTCACGGGATCGGTCGGCGGCACGGCCGTGATCCTGTTCTTCATCGTCTTCTTCTGGACGCCGCCGCACTTCTGGGCGCTGTCGCTGCTGATGAGGGGCGAGTACGAGAAAGTGGGCGTGCCGATGCTGCCCGTAGCGCGCGGCGAGGCCGAGACGCGGCGACAGATCCTGCTCTATTCGGTGCTGCTGTACGCGGTCACGCAGCTGCCGTTCTGCGCCGGCGGCTTCGGCGCGATCTATCTCGTCGCGTCGCTCGTGCTCGGCCTCGGCTTCATCGCCGGCGCCGTGCGCTTGCACCGTCGCGCCGACCGTCCGTCGGCGCTGCGCCTGTACCTCTACTCGCTCGCCTACCTCGCGCTGCTGTTCTGCTCGATGGTCGCCGACGCCCACCTATAGGATCGCTAGTCTTCGCGCCGAGATGAACCGTCGCCTTGCGAAAAAGAACCTCCGCACCGGCTGGATCGTCGCGGCGATCTGCATGTTCATGTTCGGCATCACGTTCGTCGTCGCCGCCGTATACGTGTCATGAGCCCGCTCGACCCCGACGTGCCGCCGGTCGGCGAGGAGGTCCACCTCCCCGGGCCGTCGATCCTGCCGCTGCTGACCGCCGTCGGCGTCACGCTGACGCTCGTCGGCATCACGACGTTCATCGAGCTGACCGTGATCGGCGCGGTGATGACTGTCTGGTGCATCGCGCGCTGGGTCAAAGACACGCGCAACGAAGTCGACGAGCTCCCGCTCGATTAGCGTGTCGTCGACGCTGCGCGGAGCGGCGTCCTCAGTCGCTCGCGTGCAGAGCACGCCACGCTCCCTGCGTCCTTGCTCCGCTTGGTCGACGGCCCGCTAACGACTGTGGGCACGGGCTTCAGAGCGGAGGGGCGTCGCGCGCGGTCCCCAAACCGCGCGCGAACCCTCACTCACCCCACCCCTGCGCTGACCGGGACCGGACAGATCGCCCCGTCGTCGGTCCAGCAGCGCACGACGTCGCGAACGGAGAGAATGCCCACCGTCTCTCCCCTCTCGACGACGATCAGATGGCGGAAGCCGCCGCGCACCATCGCGGCCGCCGCCTGCTCGAGCGACCAGTCGGGCGCGGCGTAGACGACGTCGCTGGTCAGGTGCGTCGCGACGAGCTCCGCGTCCGGGTCCTCGCCGGCGCCGAGCGACGCCAGGACGTCGCGCTCGGTGATGATCGCCGGCCCGGCGCCGTCGGGGTCCATCACGACGGCGGCGCCGACGTGGCGCGCGGACATCAACTGCGCGACCGCGCGCAGGGTGTGCGCCGGGCCGACGGCGAGCACCGTCGGGCTCATCCCTTCGCTGACCTGCATGGCCCCTCCTTTCGCGTCCCGAATGGACGATCGGAGTCGCTCGAGCATTTGCAACGATTGGCTCAATCTATTACCCCGATGCGCGTCAGTCAAGCGTCGAGCCGTTCCCGTGGAGAAGGCATTAGGATCACGCCCGCGATGGAGAGGATCGCGGCACACCAAGCCCTGAGGCCCGTCCGGGACGGAGCCCGCGCGGCGCATGCCTAGGCAGCGGTCGCTGATCTACACGATCGTCGCGGCGGTGATCGCGACCGCGATCGGCATCGCGCTCAGCTTCGCGATCCACTGGTTCCCGGCGCAGGCGTCGACGCAGGCGCGCAACACCGACCGTCTCTATCACGTGCTCGTGATCGCGTCGGTGCCGATCTTCGTGCTCGTCGTCACCGTGATCCTGTACTGCGCTTGGCGCTTCCGGATGAAGCCGGGCGAGGAGCTCAAGGACGGACCGCCGATCCACGGCAACACGCGCCTGGAGGTCGTTTGGACGGCGGCGCCGGCGATCCTGCTGCTCGGGCTGATCTCGTACTCGTTCGTCGTGCTGCACGACAACGAGAAGAAGCCGGCGAGGGAGATCGACATCGGCGTCACCGGCCAGCAGTTCGAGTGGAGCTTCCAGTACCCGCCGTCGGTGACCGGCGGCAAGCCGCTCGAAACGCACCAGCTCTACCTGCCGGAGGGCGAGTCGGTCAAATTCGACATGCGCTCGAAGGACGTGATCCACGCGTTCTGGATCCCCGCGTTCCGGATCCAGGAGGACGTCGTGCCGGGGATCACGACGCATTGGCGCGCGACGCCCGACCGCGTCGGCAGCTATCCGATCGTCTGCAACCTGCTGTGCGGCGTCGGGCACTCGACGATGCGCTCGAAGGTGCACGTGATGCCGGAAGCCGAATTCGACTCGTGGCTGAAGAGCGAGCTGTCCGTGAGCACGGCGAGCGCCTCGACCGGCGGCGGCGCGAGCGCTGGCGCGACTGGGAAGGCTACGGGATAATGGCGAGCGTGAGCGTGCGCGCGAGATCGATCGAGGCCGTTCGGGGGGCGACGCGCTGATGGCGACGGCCGTGCACGCTCCCGGCCCGTCACGCCCGAGCCCGCCCGGCTACGGCGGCGGCTCGAACGTCTCGCTTGGGGCGAAACTGCGCGCGCCCGGCTTCTACCGGGCCGCCTGGATGATGGCGCTCGGCGTCGCGTTCGCCTTCTTCCTGACGTGGGTAGTGCGCGCGAGCACCGGCCACACGACGTTCAAGCACTACATCGACGGCGAAGCGATCCTGACGGTCTCGCTGATCGCGGTGCCGCTGCTGTTCCTCGTCGGGATCGGCGGCTTCGACTACTGGTTCTACTGGGCGATCGGGCGCCCGACGCGCCCGGAGGATCACTCCGGCCACGGCGCGTACACGTGGAAGGACTACTTCCGAATCAACACCGATCACAAGGTGATCGGGATCCAGTACACGGTCAGCTCGTTCTTCTTCCTGCTCGTCGGCGGGCTGATCGCGATGCTGATGCGCGCCGAGCTCGCCGCGCCGGGGGCGCAGTTCGTCGACGCGAACACGTACAACGGCCTCTTCTCGGTCCACGCGTCGCTGTTGATCTTCCTGTTCGTGATCCCCGTCTTCGCGGGGCTCGGCAACTTCGTGATCCCGCTGATGATCGGCGCGCCCGACATGGCGTTCCCGCGCCTGAACGCGCTGTCGTTCTGGCTCCTGCCGGTCGCCGGCGCGTTGATGATCGGCAGCTTCTTCGCGCCCGGCGGCGCGTTCGCCGACGGCTGGACGGCGTATGCGCCGCTGTCGACCGACGCGCCGGTCGGACAGACGTTCTTCTCGCTCGCCGTGCAGTTCGCGGGCGCCTCGTCGATCATGACCGCGCTCAACTTCCTCGTCACGATCATCACGATGCGCGCGCCGGGGATGAGCTTCTTCCGGCTGCCGCTGCTCGTCTGGGCGAACTTCGCGACGTCGCTGCTCGTCGTGATCGCGACGCCGTTCATCGCCGCGTCGCAGTTCTTCGTGCTGCTCGACCGCGCGCTCGGCTTCAACTTCTTCAACGCGGCGAAGGGCGGCGACGTGCTGATGTACCAGCACGTCTTCTGGTTCTACTCGCACCCGGCCGTCTACATCATGATGCTGCCCGGGTTCGGGATCGTCAGCGAAATCATCGCCGTCAAGTCGCGCAAGCCGATCTTCGGCTACCGGATGATGGCCTTCTCGCTGCTCGCGATCGTCGGGCTCGGCTTCACGGTCTGGGCGCACCACATGTTCACGTCGGGCATGGCCGGCTGGATCCGCATCCCGATGGCGATCACGACGGCGATCATCGCCGTCCCGACCGGGATCAAGATCTTCTCGTGGCTGGCGACGCTGTGGCGAGGCGTGCTGCATCTCGACACGCCGATGCTGTTCGCGCTCGGCTTCCTGACGACGTTCACGCTCGGCGGGATCAGCGGCGTGATGCTCGCGATGATCCCGTTCGACATCCACGTGTCGGCGACGTACTTCATCGTCGCGCACATCCACTACGTGCTGTTCGGCGGCTCGCTGATGACGATCTTCGCCGGCGTCTACTACTGGTTCCCGAAGATGACGGGGCGGATGTACGACGAGCGCCTCGGCAAGTGGCATTTCTGGACTACGTTCGTGTTCTTCAACCTCACTTTCGCGCCGATGCACATACTCGGCCTGCAGGGGATGCCGCGACGCGTCGCCACGTACCCGGCGCAGTTCGCCGACCTCAACCTGTTCATCTCGATCGCCAGCTGGATCCTCGGCGCCTCGACGCTGATCTTCCTCTACAACATGGTCACGAGCTGGCGCGGCGGGCCGATCGCCGTGAAAAACCCGTGGCGCGGGATGACGCTCGAGTGGCAGGTCTCCTCGCCGCCGCCGGTGTTCAACTTCGACAAGCTGCCGACGGTCGTCGGCGGTCCCTACGAGTATGGCGTCCCGGGCGCCGTGCACGGCACGTTCGCGCCGACGCCGGCGCCCGCGACGGTCGGAGCCGCGGGCGGCTCGGGATGAGCGCAGGCGTCAAGCGAGTGAGCGGAGGAGCACGGCCATGAAGGAAGTCCTCGTCGTCGCCAACCGAACGCTCGGCGGCGCAAAGCTGCTCGACGCGGTCCGTGCACGCGCTGCCGAAGGCGATGTGCGCTTCCGACTCGTCGTCCCGCAGAGCAACCCGACGGCGGGTCTTGTGATCTACGACGAGGCCGTGCGCGAATCGGCGCAGGTGCGCGTCGATCTCGCGCTCTCGCTCGTCGCCGGCGAGTCGATCAACGCGACCGGCGAAGTCGGCGACGCCGACCCGTTCCTCGCGACAATGGACGCGATCGCGGCGCACCGTCCCGACGAGATCATCGTCTCGACGCATCCGGCGCTCAGCTCCGGCTGGCTGCGGCGCGATCTGATCGAGCGGATCCGCAACGCGTCCGGCCTGCCGGTCGAGCACATCGTCGTCGACCTCGAGCAGGAGGGCCTGCCGTTCGAGGTGACGCTCGTGCTCGCGTCGAAGACGCTCGAAGGCGAGAACCTGCTCGACCGCCTGAAGGAGAAGGGCGGCGCCGACGGCCGCCGCCTGTTCATCGTCGTCGTGCCGCAGCCCGACGGCACCGGCGACGCGCCGCGCCAGGCGCGCGCGCGCCTGGCGACGATGCTCGACCGCCTGCACGACGCCGGCCTGGTCGCGTCGGGGATGATCGGCGACCCCGACCCCTACACGGCCGCCGCCAACGCGCTCGAGCTGTTCCGCGTCGACGACATCGTCATCTCGACGCTGCCCGGCGAACGCTCGGGCTGGCTGCGCGCGAACCTGATCGAGCGCGTCCGACACACGACATCGGCGCCCGTCGAGCATGTCGTCGTCGACGTGCCAACCGCGACCACGGCCTCGGCCGCCTAGTCTGATGGAGGCGGCGAGCATCGCGCATGGCGCGCACGAGGAGCATCACGGGCCGCCGCCGGCGCACAAGAGCTCGCGCGTCGAGCCGCAGCTGCTCGGGATGCTGCTTTTCATCATCTCCGAGGTGATGGTCTTTGGCGCGTTCTTCACCGCGTACTTCTTCATCCGCATCGCCCAGGGCGACCCGTGGCCGGCGTCCGGCACGAAGCTGCCGGTCGAAGTCGCCGGCATCAACACGGCGATCCTCGTCTCTTCGTCGTTCACGATCCACTGGGCCGAGCAGGCGATCAAGAAAGGCAACCGCTTCGGGCTGAAGGCGGGCATGCTGACGACGTTCCTGCTCGGCTGCACGTTCCTCTTCATTCAGATCAACGAGTACGCGAACATCGGCTTCGCACCGCAGGACGGCGCGCAGCAGACGATCTTCTACTCGCTCACCGGCCTGCACGGCGCGCACGTGTTCATCGGCCTGCTGCTGCTGCTGTTCGTCACGATCCGCTCGTTCCGCGGCCATTACAGCCCCGAGGAGCACCGCGGCGTCGAGGTGCCGGGGATCTACTGGCACTTCGTCGACATCATGTGGCTGGTTGTGTATACGACCGTGTACATCCTCTAGGCGCGGTCGCGCGCTCGCCACATGCTCAACCCGTTGCGCAGCGAGGGCGAGGCGTTTCGCCTGCTGCTCTACGCGCTCGCCGTGATCGTCGTAGTCATCGTCGTGATCGAGGTCGTGCGCGCGATCGCGTAAACGCGCTCTCCGCCGGCGTGCCGCCGCGGCCAGGCGCCGAGGAGGCGGGGGCGGTGTGTGTTCGTTGTCAGAACCCGATAGCAGCTGTATGTACGACGCCCGTATATACGCCTGCTATCGGCCTGCGAACCAGCACACCCTGCGCCTGTGCTCAGCAGCGCACTCGGCGCGCGCGCACACCCGGTGGACGCCGCGGCGCTACTTGACCGTCAGCGTGCCGTACATGCCGGCCTGACGGTGTCCGGGCGCCTCGCAGAAGAACGTGTACGCGCCGGGCTTGAGCGTGACGTTGACCTTCGCGGTGCCCTTCGAGACGAATTCGCTCGCGCCGATCTTCGACCCCTTCGGGCTCGCGCCGCCTTCGCCGGTTTCGATCGCGATGTTGTGCGAGACGCCGGACATGTTCGGCATTTCGATCGTCACCGCGCCGGCCGACGCCGATGCCTTGGTCGTTTCGTATGCGAGTTGCCCCTGCGCGTTCGCCGCGATCGACAGCTTGCCGCTCTTCTCTTCCGCCGGCTTGCCGGCGCCGGGCGCTTTCACGGCGCTCGCGAGCAGGCCGGTGTCCTTGCCGGGCTTGGCGGTCGCTTCGGCGACGTACGCGGCGACGTCTTGCAGGCTGGCGCCTGTGACGAGGTCCTTCGGCATCGCGCCTTCCGGGTTCGGGATCTGGATCTGTTTTTCGACGATCCCGCGGACGGTGCCGCGCTTCTCGCCTTCTTCGACGGCCACGCGGAACGCATCGTCGAGGTTCGGGCCGACGACGCCTTTCGTTTCGGCGCGCGCGAGCGTGTGGCAGGAGCCGCACTTCGCGACGAACATCTGCTTGCCGACGATCAGGTTCGCGTCATCGGCGCCCTTGACCGAGCAGCCCGCCGCGCCGAGCGCGAGCAGCGCGAGCGCGGCGAGCGTCGACGCGCGCGCGGCGATGCGACGCCTAGCGCCGGCGACTCCTTGCGCGTCGGTCTGAGCTTGCCTGCTCCCCATGAGCCGGCGGAACATTATCCGAAGGGCCGGGCGCGTCGACGCGCGCCGAACGCGACGTCGCACGCGCTCATGGCATCCGCAGCGCCTCCAGCTCGCCGCGCGCCGCCGCGATCACGCCGCGTGCGACGCCGTCCCACGACCAGCGCTCGCGCGCCGTCTCGACGAGCCCCGAGCGCGCGCGGGCCTTCAGCCGCGGATCGGCGGTCAGCCAGCCGGCGACGCGCGCGGCCAGCGCGCGCACGGCGCCGTCGTCGACGGCGAACGACAGCAGTCCGGCGATCTCCTCGGGGACGGCGGCCGCAAGCGTCTCGCTGACCTCGGCGAGCCCCGAGTGCGCGGCGCTGACCGGCAGCACGCCGCACGCCGCGGCCTCCGCGGCGACCATCCCGAACGCCTCGGGAAACGTGCTCGGCACGACGATCGCCTCGCACGCCGGCAGCAGCTCGGCCAGCTCGTCGTGATCGAGACGCCCGCTCAACACGACGCGCTCGCGCAGCGCACGCGACGCGGCGAGGTAGCGCTCGCGCTGCTCTCCGCGCAGGCCGGCGAAGAACGCCAGCAGGTGGCGCAGCGGCCGCGTCGCGCCGCCACCCCCGTCCGCTCCCTCGAGCGATCGCCCGGCGCGCGCGATCTCGGTCGCGCGCTCGATCACGCCCGCGGCGAGCGCGTCGAGCAGCTCCTCGAACGCCTCGCGGTAAGCGCCAAAGCCGACGATCACGAGCTTCGCGTCGGGCGCCGTCTGCAGCACGAGCGGCCACGCCGCGAGCAGCAGGTCGACGCCCTTGCTGACGATCAGCTTGCCGACGAACGCGACGAGCCGCTCCTCGCCTGGGCGCAGGTTCGCGAGCGCCGCGCCGGCGGCGCGCTCGTCGCGCGCGAACGCGTCCTGCCGCTCCTCGCCGACACCGGATGCGGCGTCGACGCCAGCGCTCAGGCGCACCGCGAGCGCGTGCACGCCCTCGGCCGCCGCGCGCGGCTCGCGCGGCGCGAAGCGCTCGACGTCGACGCCCGGCGGCCCGAGGCGCGTGCGGCGCTCGAGCTCCGGCTCCGCGAGCGCCCGCCACAGGCTCGCCGCCGTATGATGCGAGCCGACGAGCACGCCGCGCGCGCCGCGCACTCCTTCGCGCGCGAACGGCAGGAAGCGCTCCGGTTCGGGCTTGACCGTGTACTCGAGCGCGCTGCCGTGGACCTTGACCGCGTACGGGACCGTGCCGGCGAGCGCGCGCGCGAGGATCGCCGGGCCCATCACGAGGTGATTCGCGAGCGCGACGTCGGGCGCGACGCGCGCGAGCACGTCGCGCACCGCGGCGACGTTCGCCGCGACGTAGCGCGCGATCTGCTCGTCGTCGCAGTCGGCGAACGTGCGCGCCTCGATCCCCTCGTAGCGGTCGGCGACGTAGACCGGCAGGACGCCGCCGATGTTCGGGCGGTAGACGACGCACCGCGCCCGCCCCGCGGCGACGTCGCGCAGCTCGCGCACGCGCAGCGTCCCGCCGTCCCAGTCGCCGGCGGCGTCGACGAACGTCTGGCGCTCGGGGTGGCGGTCCTGGCAGAGCAGGTGCACCTCGTGTCCGAGCCGCACGAGCGCCGCCGCCAGGCGCGCGTTGTAGACGTTCGATCCGGTCCCCGCGAGCAGGTAGCCGTGGAACACGAGGATACGCACCGCGGGAGCCTACCGATCGGCTCCCGTGTGGTCGCTCCGATAAAGTCCCGCACGTGAGCGCGAACCAGCGGTATCGCATGCGCAACCCTGCAAACGGGCGCGAGGTCGTGATCGAGGCCGAGCCCGAGGAGATCTACCTCGACCGCGAGAGCGGCGACGCGCTCGAAGTCGTCGGCAAGGTGCTGCCGCTCGCGCCGTCGAGCTCAAGACTGCCGTGGGCGGTCGAGAACCTGCGGTTCTGCTCCTGGTGCGATCAGCTCGCGCAGAAGGATCTCAACGACTGCCCGACGTGCGGCAGGCGAATGGGACCGCTCGGGGCGCGCGCGGGGGATCGTTGAGGGCCAGCGCCGTCGCGCTTGCGCTGGCGCTGCTGCTCGGCGCCGCGACGCTCGGAGCCTGTGGCGGCGGCGGCAGCGCCTCCGACGCGATCCCGAAGAGCACGCCCGAAATCACGCCGCCGAGCGACACGAGCGCCGAAAAGGCGGCGGCGCAGACGACCGCGACCTCTACGTCCACCTCGACGACCGGCAAAACGAGCTCGTCGAAATCCGAAAGCGCCGCGGGCGAATCGGGCGGCAACGAAGCGACCGGAGAACCGGAAAGCGGCGGCAACTCGAGCGGCGCCGGCGAATCGAAAGCAGCCACCCCGTCCGGCGGCGCCTCGGCCGAAAAAGAACCCGAAAAATCCGCCGCCGGTTCGAGCCCGTCCGGCGGCGCGAGCGCTCCCTAGCGGGACGCTGCCTCGCGACGGCCAGCGAGGCCCTACGGCGTCGAGATGAGCGTCGCGCTGTACGTTAGGCGCGCGGTCTGATACAGGCAGAAGTACTGCACGGCGGTTCCGACGGAGGTCTGCGTGCTCTGCGAGCTGGTGCTCGCGCACTGCTTCTTTTCGCGGCTCGCGCGCCACGAGGTGTCCTTGCCGAAGCCGAGCGCGAGCGCCGGCGCCCACGTCGGCACGGTCAGCGCGACGATGTCGCCCTTTTTGACCTTGATCGACGTTTCGAGCGGGAACTGCGCCGTCTTGCCGAAGTACTTTTCGAGCTTCACGGTTGGGCTCGTCGCGACCAGTTTGTATGTGAGGTTTGGTTTCTTTTCGGCGCGCAGCACGGCGACGCCGGCTTCCGCGGGGCCACCCTCGTTGGCGTTGAAGAACTTGACCTGCGTCGCGTTCGGCTTGCCGAGCGTGATCGCCCAGGCGACGACCGAGCCCGCCTTCGGGGCGTCCATCAGCGTCGTGTTCGTCGCGACCTTGACCTGGAAGCCGGTCGTGCGGCTGACGGCCAGGCAGGGGCTCGCCGGACAGCTCGGGACGGTTTCAGGGCTCGTCGCCGGGATCACGCCGACTTCGGCGATCGTCGCGGGCGCGAGGCCCGGAAGCGCGAGGATGAGCGCGAGGCTCGCGAGGATCGCTGCGTATGTACGTTTCATTACTGCCCCCCAACACGCGTGCAGGCCGGATGTAGCGTTCTGGGCATTCGCTATCCGCCGCCCAGTTCCTGCGCGGCGGCGGCGATCTCGTCGGGATCGCCGGCCGCGGGCACCCACGGTAGCCGCAGCGAATCGCCCTCGTAGCGCGGGATCACGTGCATGTGGAAGTGGAAGACCGTCTGGAAGGCGATCGCGCCGCACGAGTTCATCAGGTTGACGCCGTCGGCGCCCAGCCGCTGCTTCATGCGCGCCGCGAGGCGCTGCGAGGCGACGCCGACGGCCGCCAGGTCTTCGGCGTCGATCTCGAGCAGGTCGGACGAGTGATCGCGTGGGACGACGAGCGCGTGCCCGTGCGTCGCCGGCGCGATGTCCATGAACGTGATCGTCCGCTCGCCTTCGTCGACGATCGTCGACGGCAGCTCGCCGGCGACGATCTTGCAGAAGATGCAATCGGGGTCGCGCATCGGCCGAAGCCTATTCGGATCGCCGCCGAGCGTCGCGCACGCGGCCGTCGGCGTAGGCGAACGCCTGCTCGCGCGTGGCGATCTCGCCGGCGTACTGCGCCTCGGCGAGCTCCTCGAGCAGCGCGCCGATCCGCGGACCGGGAGCGATGCCGAGGCGCGCGCCGAGCTCGTCGCCGCGCAGCAACGGCTCGGCCAGGCCGTCGGCGTGCCAGCGCAGCGCGTCGCCGAGCATCGCGCGCGCGACGTCGAGGTGCGCCGCGATCGCCCGCTCGGCTCGATCGCCGCGCGTCGCGATCCGGTCGGCGACCGACAAGAGCGTCACGTCGACCTCGACCGGCTCGGTCGCGCGCAGGTACGCGAAGACGATCCGCCGCGGCAATGGCTGCCGCTCGTGCACGAGGAAGCCGAGCCGCAGGTGATGGCGCACGAGCGCTGCGACGTGCGCGCGCAGGCGCTCACTCGCGCGCAGGCGCGACAGGACCTCGCGTGCGAGCGTCGCGCCGCGCTCGTCGTGACCGAGGAACGTGACGCGGCGATCGAACGGGCGCACGGCGCGCGTCAGCGGCTTGGCCGCGTCGTGCAGCAGCGCACCCCAGCGCAGCGCCTCGCCGCGCGTCATCCCGTCGGCGAGCGGCTCGGCGAGCGCGGCGGCGACATCTGCGCGGCAGGCGCCAATCGCGCGGTCGAGCTCGTCGGTGTCGGCGAAGTCGTCTCGCTCGCCGACCGCAAAGCGCTCAAGCGCGATCGAGCGCGCGAGCACCTCCAGCGTGTGATCGTGGACGTCCGCGTGGTGGAAGCGGTTCTGCGCGACGCCGCGCAGCGCCTCGAGCTCGGGCAGCACGATCGCCGTCGCGCCCAACTCGTGCATCAGCTCCAGGCCGCGCAGCGCCTCGCGCGCGGCGACGATCCGGCGCAGCTCGACGAACACGCGCTCGGGCGAGACGTCGACGAGCTCGATCGCGTGCGCGCGCGCCGCGCGCAGCGCCTCCGGCTCGGCGACGAGCCCAAGCTCGACCGATACGCGCGCGAGGCGCAGCACGCGAAGCGGGTCATCGACGAACGCGCGCGACGAGGCGAGGCGCAGGCGACGCGCGGCGAGATCGGCGAGGCCGCCGAGCGGGTCGATCATCGGACCGCCCGCGAGCGGCTCGGCGATCGCGTTGACGGTGAAGTCGCGCAGCGCGAGGTCGGACTCGAGCGAGCCGCCGCGCAGCGGCTCGACGTCGACCTGCCACGACGCGTCTCGCGCCGAGACGCGCCACGCGCCGAACTCTTCCGACAGCGCGAAGCAAGCAGCCCGTCCCGCCGCGCGCGCGATCGCGCGCGCGGCCTGCTCCGGGTCGCCGTCGACGACGACGTCGAGGTCGAGCGTCTCGCGCCCG
Organism: Solirubrobacteraceae bacterium; assembly: GCA_035486335.1. GTDB lineage: Bacteria > Actinomycetota > Thermoleophilia > Solirubrobacterales > Solirubrobacteraceae > Palsa-744. The sequence continues at coordinate 22,220 of DATHND010000035.1, read as the reverse complement.
AGCACACGGTCGCGGATCGCGCCGCCGACGAGCCACGCCGGACGGTCCGCGAGCGCCGCGCGCGCGGCGTCGAGCGCGTCAGCCATCGCGCGCGGGCAGCCACGGCGCCGCGGCGACGGCGTCCGCAGCGCCCCCTCCGGCGACGAGCAGCTGCAGGGCGACGCCGTCGCGGTGGTGCACTCGCTGGACGCGCGGGGTCAGCGCGCACGTGATCTCGTAGTTGATCGTCTGCAGCCGTCGCGCCAGCTCCTCGGCCGTGATCCGCTCCTCGCCGTCACTGCCGATCAGCGTCGCTGGCTCGCCGCGCAGGCGCTCAGCGCCGGGGTCGGGGCCGAGGTCGATCGTCACGTTGTCCATGCTGACCGTGCCGACCAGCGGACGGCGAGCGCCGGCGATCAGCACGTCGGCGTTGTTCGAGAAGCCGCGCCGCCATCCGTCGCCGTAGCCGATCGGCAGCACACCGAGCTGCGTGTCGCGCTTGGCGACGAAGCGCCTGCCGTAGCCTGCGCTCTCGCCAGCGCGGCAGCGCTTGACCTCGGCGACGTAGGAGCTCAGCTCGAGCGCGGGCTCCAGCGAGCGCAGCGCCGGGTCCTCGCCGAACGGGTCCATGCCGTACACGGCGATCCCGCAGCGCGCCATGTCGAAGTGCGAGCGCGCGTCGCGAAGCAGCGCAGCGCTGTTCGCCGCGTGCGCGATCAGCTCCGGCTGCGCGCCCTTGCACTCGCGCACCCAGCGCGTGAACGCGTCGAGCTGCCCTGCGAAGAAGCCCTCGTCGTCGAGCTCGTCGGCCGTCGCGAAGTGCGTCATCAGCCCAACTGGACGCACGCCGCGCGCCTCGCGCGCCGCCTCGAGCAGGCGCATGGCGAGCGCCGCGTCGCGCGTGCCGAGGCGACCCATGCCGGAGTCGAGCTTGACGTGCACGCGCCCGCCACCGGCCTCGGCGACGGCGCGCACGTAGCGCTCGCTCCACACGACGACGTCGGCGTCCGCCGCGAGCGCCTGGCGCAGCTCGGGCAGGCTCAACGCGCCCATCACGAGGATCGGCGCCGTCGCGACGCCCGCTTCGCGCAGCTCGCACGCCTCGGTGGCGGTCGCCACCGCTAGCCAGCTCGCGCCGCCAGCGAGCGCCGCGAGCGCGCTCTGCACGGCGCCGTGGCCGTAGCCGTCGGCCTTGACGACAGCGCACAGCTCGCCGCGCTCGCCCAGCTCGCCGCGCAGCCGGGCGCAGTTGCGCTCGATCGCCGCGACATTGACGCTCGCCTGCGCGCGCGGCGGCGTCACGCGCGGGCCTCCGCGCGTGCGGCCGGCAGCGCGTCGATCACGTCGCTTGCGATGACGCCCTCGGCCGCGCCCTGCCGTCGCGCCGCCTCGCGCCCCGCGGCCGCGTGCAGCCACACGCCGGCGCTCGCGGCGAGGAACGCGTCGAGCCGCGCCGCCAGCAACGCACCGATCACGCCCGTCAGCACGTCGCCGGTCCCGGCCGTCGCGAGCGCCGGGCTGCCGCTGCGGCTGACGGCGACGCGCCCGGCCGGCTCGGCGATCAACGTGTCATCGCCCTTCAGCACGACGACCGCGCCCGAGCGCTCGGCGGCGTCGCGCACGTGGCGCAGGCGCTCGCGCTCGACCTCCGCGCTGTCGAGCTCGAGCAGCCGCGCGAGCTCGCCGGCGTGCGGCGTCAGGATCGTCGGCGCCTGGCGCGCGCGCAGCTCCTCCAGGCGTCCGGCGTGCGCATTCAACCCGTCGGCGTCGAGCACGAGCGGCGCGCGCGCCTCGCGCGCCAGCTCGCGCGCGAACGCGACGGCGCCGTCGCTGCGCCCGAGGCCCGGGCCGAGCGCGAGCGCGCCGCCCGGCCTGACGTTCTCGAGCACGCGCGCGACCGCCGCCGGCGCGAGCGAGCCGTCCTGCTCGGGCAGCCCGCGTGTCATCAACTCGGGCGTCGCCGCCGTCGCGAGCGCGTCCTGCAGCGACGCCGGCACGCACGCGATCACGTAGCCGGCGCCCGCGCGCATCGCGGCGTGCGAGGCCATCCGCGGCGCTCCGAGCAGCCCGCGCGAGCCGCCCGCGACGACGACCTCGCCGGAGACGAACTTCGTCGTGTCGCCGGCGCGGCGCGGCAGGCGCTCGCCGACGCTCGGCTCGATCAGGCCGATCGACGCATCGCTCGGCGCGCCACGCGGGACGCCGATGTCGATCGTCTGCACGTCGCCGGCGCATGCCTTGCCCGGCATGATCCACAGCCCCGGCTTCGCCGCGTGGAAGGTGACCGTGACCGCGGCGTGCACCGCCACGCTCGCGACGACGCCGGTCGAGGCGTCGACGCCGCTCGGGACGTCGATCGCGACGACCGGCGCGTCCGCCGCCTCGATCGCCGCGATCGCATCCGCCGCCGGCCCGTGAGGCGCACCCTCGAAGCCCGTCCCGAGCAGCGCGTCGACGATCGCCGCCGCGCGCGCGATCGCCGCCGCGCCGTGCGCGAGCGGCAGCGGCGCATCGCCGGGCAAACGCTCGAGGTTCGTCGCCGCGTCGCCGCGAAACGTCGCCGGCGGCTCGACGCAGACGACGGCCACCTCACGCCCGGCTTCGCGCAGCAGCCGCGCGACGACGAGGCCGTCGCCGCCGTTGTTGCCCTTGCCGCAGACGACCGCCACGGCGCCGTTCGGCGCGAGCTGCTCGACGGCGCGCGCGACGCCCGCGCCGGCGCGCTCCATCAGGTCGAGCCCCGGCACGCCCTGGCGCTCGATCGCCCAGCGGTCGATCGCCCGCATCGCCTCGGCGTCGGGCAGCGGCGTCAACCAGTCGGGCAGGCGCTCCACGAGGAGCGATGCTAGACGCCGCGCGGATCGACGGCCGGCACGCGCGCTGCGCGGAGCGTCCGCGCCTGGTCGCCGGCTACTCGACCGTGACGGTCTTCGCCAGGTTGCGCGGCTGATCGACGTTCAGGCCGCGCTTGCGCGCGACGTGGTAGGCGAGCAGCTGCAGCGGGATCACGGCGAGGATCGGCTGCAGCATCCAGTCGGTCGCCGGAACGCCGATCGACGCATCGACATGCGGCTCGACCTCGCCGTCGCCGGCGGTGCTGATCGCGATCACGTGGGCGCCGCGCGCGCGCGCCTCTTGGATGTTCGAGACGAGCTTGTCGAGCACGGGCGAGCGCGTCGCCACGCAGACGACCGGCGTCGCCTCGTCGAGCAGCGCGATCGGCCCATGCTTCATCTCGCCGGCGGCGTACGCGTCGGTCGAGATGTAGGAGATCTCCTTCAGCTTCAGCGCGCCCTCGAGCGCGACCGGCAGGCCGACGTGGCGACCGATGTAGAGGAAGAAGTCGGCCTTCCAACAGCTCTCGGCGATCTCCTGCGCCGCGCTCTCGCTCCGCGCGATCACCTCGTCGATCGTGTGCGGCAGGCGCTTGAGCTCGACGACGAGCTCGGCGATCCGGTCCGGCGGCAGCGTGCCGCGCAGCTCGGCCAGGCGCAGCGCGAGCAGGTACATGACGGCGACCTGGCAGACGAACGTCTTCGTCGCGGCGACGCCGATCTCGAGGCCGGCGCGCGTGTACAGCACGCCGTCGGCCTCGCGCGTGGCCTGCGAGCCGCGCGTGTTCGTGATCGCGAGCACCGTCGCGCCGCGTTCGCGCGCGAGGCGCATCGCGGCGAGCGTGTCAGCCGTCTCGCCCGACTGCGAGATCCCGATCACGAGGTCGTCCGGACCGACGACGGGATTGCGATAGCGGTACTCGGAGGCGATGTCCATCTCGACGGGCACGCGCGCCCACTCCTCCAGCGCGTAGCGGCCGATCAGGCCGGCGTGGTAGGCGGTGCCGCAGGCGACTACGATGATCCGCTGCACGCCCGCGAGGATCGCCTCGTCGAGCGCGCCCTGCTCGTCGAGATCGACTCCGTCGGAGCGCGCCGTGCGGTCGAAGATCGTGTCGGCGACGGCGTCGGCCTGATCGTGGATCTCCTTCAGCATGAACGTCTCGTAGCCGCCCTTCTCGGCCGTCTCCTGGTCCCAGTCGACCGCTTCGACCTCGCGCGAGACCTCCTCGCCGTCGCCCTTGAAGATGTGCACGCCGTCGGGGCGCAAGACGACGATCTCGCCGTTCTCGAGGTACTGCACGCGGCGCGTCTGCGAGAGGAACGCAGGCACGGCTGACGCGACGAACTGCTCGCCCTCGCCGCGCCCGATGACCAGCGGGCACTCCTTGCGCGCGCCGACCAGCGTGTCGGGCTCGTCGACGCTCATCGCGACGAACGCGTAGTGGCCCTCGAGCTCGGCGAACGCGAGCCGCACGGCCTCGGCGAGGTCGTCGCTGCAGTGGGCCGCGATCAGGTGCGCGATCACCTCTGCGTCGGTTTCCGAGGTGAAGACGCTGCCTGCGGCCGACAGGCGCGCCTTCAGCGCCATGTAGTTCTCGACGATCCCGTTGACGACGACGTGGATGTGGCCGCGATTGTCGTCGTGAGGATGGGCGTTCTCCTCGCTGACGCGACCGTGCGTCGCCCAGCGCGTGTGGCCGATGCCCGTCGTCGCGGGCATCGCCGCGAGCGCGACGGCGCCGCCCGCCTGGGCGCGCTCGAGATCGAGCTTCGCCTCGAGCGCGCTGAGATTGCCGACTGCGCGGACGGCGTCGATCCGCCCGTCGGCGATCACCGAGATCCCGGCCGAGTCATAGCCGCGGTACTCGAGCTTGCTGAGACCCTCGAGCAGCAGCTCGCGCACCGGACGCGCACCCACATAGCCGACGATGCCGCACATCAGAGCGAAGATACCAGCGCCTTTTACGGCGATCGGCCGCGCAAGGGCGCGATCGGCCGCTTGTCCTAACCGAGCTCGGTCTCGACGAGCGCGACAAGGCGGTCGCAGACGTCGGCCGCCTCGGCGTCGGTCGGCGCCTCGACCATCACGCGCACGAGCGGCTCGGTGCCGCTCGGGCGTACGAGCACGCGCCCACGGCCGCTCAGCTCGGCGTCGGCCCGGCGCACCGCCTCGGCGACCCCGTTCGCGTGCGTCAGCGCGTCACGATCGCGCACGCGCACGTTGACGAGCCGCTGCGGGAGCTTCGCCATCGCGTGGCGCTCGGCGAGGTCGCCGCCGGCCAGCGCCTCCATCGTCAGCAGCGCGCTCGCGATCCCGTCGCCCGTGCGGTTGAAGCCCATCTCGATGATGTGGCCGGACTGCTCGCCTCCGAGCGCCCAATCGCGCGCGCGCAGCTCCTCGAGCACGTAGCGATCGCCGACGCCGGTCGTCGCGACCGCGACGCCGGCGCGCTCCATCGCCGAGTGAAAGCCGTAGTTCGTCATCACCGTGACGACGACGCCGTCGCCGGACAGGCGCCCGGCGCCGCGCAGGTGGAGCGCGGCGAGCGCGAGCAGCTCGTCGCCGTCGACGACCGTGCCCGCGCGATCGACCGCGAGCACGCGGTCGCCGTCGCCGTCGAACGCGAAGCCGACGTCGTGGCCGCCCGCGAGCACGCGCTCGGCGAGCGCCTCGACGTGCGTCGAGCCGACGTCGTCGTTGATGTTGCGACCGTCCGGCTCGTCGGCGATCACGGCGACGCTCGCGCCGAGCCGCCTGAAGATCTCCGGCGCGACCTCGAATGTCGCGCCGTTGGCGCAGTCGAGCAGCACGCCGGCGCCGCTCAGGTCGAGCTCGGCGAAGCGCGTGTGCAGTTCGCGCAGGTAGTCCTCGCTCGCGCCGCGCAGCGCGCGCACACCGCCGATCGACGCGCCCTCCCCCACCGGCTCTCGCTCCAGCGCCGCTTCGATCTCGCGCTCGGTCTCGTCCGAGAGCTTGTAGCCGTCGGCGGCGAAGAACTTCACGCCGTTGTCGGCGTAGGGGTTGTGCGACGCCGACAGCACGACCGCCAGGTCGAAGCCGTAGCGGAGCAGCAGCAGCGGCGCGGCGGGGGTCGGCAGGACGCCGCCGAGCAGCGCGTCGCCGCCGGCCGACGCGACGCCGGCGGCGACGGCCGCCTCGAGCATCTCGCCCGACTCGCGCGTGTCGCGCACGATCAACACCTGCGGGCGCTCGGCGTCGGCGAGCGCCGTCGCCGCGCGCGCGAGCGCGAGCGCGAGCTCGGCGCTGAGGAACTCCCCGGCGACCCCACGCACACCGTCCGTCCCGAACAGTTTGCGGGCCATCTTCACCCCCGTGTTATCGGTGCTAGCGCTTTGAGAACTGAGGCCGCTTGCGCGCCTTCTTCAGGCCCGCCTTCTTGCGCTCCTTCGCGCGCGAGTCGCGCGTCAGGAAGCCCCTTCGCTTGAGCTCGCCGCGCAGGTTCGGGTCGGCCTCGAGCAGCGCGCGCGAGACGCCGTGGCGCAACGCGCCGGCCTGCGCCGAGATGCCGCCGCCGTGCAGCCGCGCGACGACGTCCATCTTCTCCTGATAGCCGACCGTCTCGAGCGGCTGGCGGATGTTGCGCTGAAGCGTGTCGCGCGGGAAGTGCTGCTCGAGCGTGCGCCCGTTGATCAGGTACGTGCCCTTGCCCGGACGCAGCGTGACGCGCGCGATCGCCGTCTTGCGCTTGCCCGTCGCGCGGTAGCGAGCGTCCGCGGCGAGGTCGATCGCGGCGGACGCGATCGGCTCGGTCAGCGTCTCCTCGCCGTCCTCCAGAGCCTCGCCGGCCGGCGCCGGCGCGCCCTCCTCGTCCTCGACCGCGTACGGGTCCTCGTAGCCCTGCTCGCGACCGAGCGGGTCGGCGCCCTCGGGGACGATGTCCACCTCCAGGTGCGCGCCCGGCACCGACGGTTTGGCGCTCGGCGCGGCGACGTCGGCGTCGTCGCCTTCGTCCTCCTCCTCGTCGACCGCGGCCTCGACGGCGACCGCGTCGCCCGCCTCCTGTGCGGCCTCGAGTGCCGCGTCCTCGGCGGCGCCTGCGATCTCCTGGGCGTCGGCGCTCGGCACCGCGTGACCCTCGCCGGCGGGCTCGACGGTCGCCGGCTCCGGCGCATTCTCGCCGCCGGCCTCGCCCGCCTCCTGTGCGGCCTCGAGCGCCGCGTCCTCGGCGGCGCCTGCGATCTCCTTGGCGTCATCGGTCGGCACCGCGTGCTGCTCGCCGGCGTCGGCGGTCGGCTCGGCAGCGGCGTCGGGCGTCTCGGGGGTCTCCTCGTCGGCCATCAGCGTTCGATCTCCAAGGGTTGCGGTTTCTGCGCGATGTGCGGGTGCTCGGGCCCGGCGTAGATCTTCAGCTTCGTCAGCTGCTTTCGCGCGAGGCGGTTGCGCGGCATCATCCCTTTGACGGCGAGCCGGATGATCTCCTCGGGGCGGCGCGCCTGCATCTCCTCGAACGTGCGCGAGCGCAGCCCGCCAGGGTAGCCGGAGTGGCGGTAGTAGCGCTTGTCGGCGCGCTTGTTGCCCGTCACGTGGACCTTCTCGGCGTTGACGACGACGACGAAGTCGCCCGTGTCGACGTGCGGCGTGTACTCGGGCTTGCGCTTGCCGCGCAGCACGTCCGCGATCTGCGTCGCCACGCGCCCGAGCGTCAGGCCGTTGACGTCGACGAGCAGCCAATTGCGCTCGCGATCGGTCGGCTTCGCTACGTAAGTCTTGGTGGAGGGTGCCATACGCGTGAAAAGGCCACGCGTGCCAGACCTGCGGACGCGCGGCGAGGCGCACATCATAGGCCAAGTCGGCCGCCTTCGCGGACTACGCCCCGACTACTCCCACTCGATCGTCCCTGGCGGCTTGCTCGTGATGTCAAGCACCACGCGATTGACCTCGCGCAGCTCGTTGATCATGCGCGAGGCGATCGTCTCGAGCAGGTCGTACGGCAGCCGCGCCCAGTCGGCGGTCATCGCGTCGTCGCTCGTCACGGCGCGCACGACGACGACGTAGCCGTACGTGCGCTCGTCGCCCTGCACGCCAACCGTGCGCACGTCGGGGAGCACGCAAAACGACTGCCACAGCTCGCGGTACAGCCCTGCCTTGCGGATCTCCTCCTGCAGGATGTGGTCGGCCTCGCGCAGCACGTCGAGGCGCTCGCGCGTCGCTTGTCCGCCGACGACGCGGATCGCGAGGCCGGGGCCGGGGAACGGCTGGCGCCAGACGAGGCGCTCGGGCAGACCGAGCTCGGCGCCGACGGCGCGAACCTCGTCCTTGAACAGCGCGCGCAGCGGCTCGACGAGCTCGAACTGCAGGTCGTCCGGCAGGCCGCCGACGTTGTGGTGTGACTTGATCGTCGCCGCGCCGGCGCCGCCGCCGGACTCGATCACGTCCGAGTACAGCGTCCCCTGCACGAGGAAGCGCGCGCCCTCGCCGCCGGCGCCGGCGAGCTTCGTCGCCTCCTCCTCGAACACGCGGATGAACTCGGCGCCGATCGCCTTGCGCTTGGCCTCCGGCTCGGTCACGCCCTTGAGCTTGTCGAGGAAGCGTGCCTCGGCGTCGACGGCGACGAGCGGCACCTTGAACGTGTCGCGGAACGCGCCGATCACCTGCTCGCCCTCGTCCTTGCGCATCAGCCCGTGGTCGACGAACACGCACGTCAGCTGATCGCCGATCGCGCGGTGCACGAGCAGCGCGGCGACGGAGGAGTCGACGCCGCCCGACAGCCCGCAGATCACGTTCGCCTCGCCGACCTGCTCGCGGATCCGGTCGATCTGGTCCTCGACGATCGACGCCGGCGACCACGTCTGTTCGCAGCCGCAGATCTCGGTCAAAAAGCGCGTCAGGATCTCCTGGCCGTACGGCGTGTGCACGACCTCCGGGTGAAACTGGATGCCGTAGATTTCGCGCTTCGAGTCCTCGACGGCGGCTACCGGCGAGGAGCTCGACGACGCGAGCGCCGTGAAACCGGGCGGCGGCTCGAAGACCGTGTCGCGGTGCGACATCCAGCACGTCTGCTCAGCCGGCATCGCGCGCAGCAGCACGCCGGGCTCGAAGACGTGCAGGTCGGAGCGCCCGAACTCGCCGACCTCGGCCTGCTCGACGCGCCCGCCGAGCTCGTGCACGAGCAGCTGCATGCCGTAGCAGATGCCCATCACCGGCACGCCGAGCTCGAGCAGCTCGCGGTCGAGGCGCGGCGCGCCATCGGCGTAGACCGACGCCGGCCCGCCCGAGAGCACGAGCCCGCGCGGTTTGCGCGCGGCGACCTTCTCGATCGGGACGTCGTGCGGCAGCAGCTCGCTGAACACGCCGCACTCGCGCAGGCGGCGCGCGATCAGCTGGCTGTACTGACCGCCGTAGTCGAGAACCACAACCTCTTCGGTCGCGGCCTGGGTTGGCACTGCCTCCGCGGCGACTGACTCAGACGCCGAAACCGCGGTCTCAGTCATGGACGAGAGCGGCAGCCTTTCCGTTCGTGGCGCCCATGCCGACTTCCTGGTCGCGCTGCAGCGACTTGCCCTCGGTCTGCAGCGCCGGCGCGATCACGACCTCCGCGCGGTTGAACTCGGCGAGGTCCTTGTGTCCGCACGTCGCCATCGACGTGCGCAGGCCGCCGAACAGGTTGAACGTGCCGTCGTTCTCGCGCGCCGGGCCGACGAGGATCTCCTCGAGCGTCCCGTTCTGACGCGTCGCCACGCGCGCGCCGCGCGGCAGGCTCGGATGGAACGTCGCCATGCCCCAGTGAAAGCCGCGTCCGGGCGCTTCATACGCACGCGCGAGCGGCGAGCCGATCATCACCGCGTCGGCGCCGAGCGCGATCGCCTTCGAGACGTCGCCGCCGTTGCGCATGCCGCCGTCGGCGATCACCTGCGAGTACTCGCCCGTCTCGAGCATGTGCGTAGAGCGCGCGTGCGCGACGTCGGCGATCGCCGTCGCCTGCGGCACGCCGATCCCGAGCACGCCGCGCGTCGTACATGCCGCTCCAGGGCCGACGCCGACGAGGACGCCGGCGGCGCCCGTGCGCATCAGGTGCAAGCCCGTGTGGTAGGAGGCGCAGCCGCCGACGACGACCGGGACGTCGAGCGCCGGGATGAACTCCTTCAGGTTGAGCGGCTCGGAGACGGTCGAGACGTGTTCGCCGGAGACGACCGTGCCCTGGATCACGAGCACGTCGAGCCCGGCCTCCATCGCGATCTCGTGGAACTTGAGCACGCGCTGCGGCGTCAGCGACGCCGCGACGACGACTTTCTGCTCCTTGATCTCGGCGATCCGTTGGGCGATCAGCTCGGGCTTGATCGGCTCGGCGTAGATCTCCTGCATCTCACGCGTCGCGAGCTCCTTCGGCAGCGACGCGATTCGCTCGAGCTGCTCCTCGGCGTCCTCGTAGCGCGTGAAGATGCCCTCGAGGTTGAGCACCGCGAGGCCGCCGAGCTTGCCGATGATCCCGGCGGTGCGCGGCGAGACGACGCCGTCCATCGCCGACGCGAGCATCGGCAGCTCGAACTGGTAGGGGCCGAGCTTCCACGAGATGTCGATGTCGTCGGGGTCGCGCGTGCGGCGCGAGGGGACGATTGCGATGTCGTCGAATCCATATGCCTGGCGGGCCTTCTTGCCGCGCCCGATCTCTATCTCCATCGCTTGATCCTCGCAGTCGGCGCGGATACCCTCTGGGGCACAGGCGAGAAAGCCCCGCTGGAGGCAGGGCTGGACAGGGGTCGGCGAGGCGTCGTGAGGAGCTTTTCGCGCGCGTCGGCCAACCGGATTCGAGCATAGCAACGGCGCTCGGCGCGCGATGCCCTTGGATATCCTCGCCTTACATGAGCGTGGGGGATCACACGAGCTATCGGCCGCACGCGATCGAGGCGCGACGGCAAGCCGCGTGGCGCGAGCGCGACGCGGCGCGCACGCCGGCCGTGGGCGACGATCGTCCGCACCTGTACATCAAGCCGTCGGCGCCGTTCACGTCGGGCAACGTGCACATCGGCCACGTGCGCAGCTACTCGATCGGAGACGCCTACGCGCGCTTCCAACGCGCGCGCGGGAACACGGTGCTGTTCGCGTTCGGCTTCGACGCGTTCGGGCTGCCGGCCGAGCTCGGCGCGATCGATCGCGGGATCCCGCCGAGCGAGTGGGTCGCGCGCTGCGCCGAGCACATGACCGGGCAGCTGCAGCGGCTCGGCTTCTCGTTCGACTGGGAGCGCACGTTCATGAGCTCCGACCCGGCGATGTACCGCTGGTCACAGTGGCTCTTCCTCGTCCTGCTCGACGCCGGCCTCGTGTACCGCGGCACGGGCAACGTCGACTGGTGCGACACGTGCCAGACGACGCTCGCGAGCATCCAGGTCGAGGACGGCCGCTGCTGGCGCTGCCACAACCCCGTGCGGCTGATCGAGCGCCCGACGTGGCACCTGCGGATCAGCGAGTACGTGCCCGAGAACGACCGCCGCCTGGACGAGCTCGCGGCGAACGGCAAATGGGACGACGTCGCGCTCGCCAGCCAGCGCTTCGTGCTTGGGCGCGTCGACGGCGTCGAGGTCGAGCTGAGCGGCGCCGACGGCAAGCGGCTGACCGTGTTCACGCCGCACGCCGACGCGCTCGATCGAGCTCGCTTCGTGCTGATCTCGCCGAAGCACCCCGAGATCGACGCGTGGGCGAGCGAGCCGTCGGTGCGCGAGCAGCTCGACGAGCTTCGCCAGAGCGGCGTCGAGCGCAGCTCGCGCGACGCGCGCACGATCGCGCTGGTCGACACCGGCCGCTCGCTGCGGGCGCCGAGTGGCGAGCGCTCGCTGCCGGTGCTGATCTCGCCCGGCGTCGACGGGCGCTTCGGCGCGACGGCCGTCCTCGGCGTGCCGGAGGCGGACCGCACCGACGAGGTGCTCGCCGAGCGCCTGGCCGAGCGCCTGGAGCGTTCGCGCGCGCCGATCGCCGGCGAGGCGTCGCCGCCGCGCGCGGCCGTGCGCTACAAGGCCGAGGACTTCTCGATCTCGCGCCAACGCTCGTGGGGCACGCCGATCCCGATCGTCTACTGCGAGACGCACGGCGCCGTGCCGCTGCCGAAGGAGCAGCTGCCGGTGCTGTTGCCGCTCGATCTGAAACCGACCGGCACCGGAAACCCGCTCGCCGAGAATGATGATTTCGTGAAGACGACGTGCCCGGTCTGCGGTGGTCCGGCCGAGCGAGAGACCGACACGCTCGACTGCCATTTCGACGCCCTCTGGCTGTGGGTGCCCGTGTGCGTGCCGCCCGAGTCGCGCGAGGCGTCGCTCGAGCAGATCCTCGCGCTCGGCGACCTGCGCCACTGGCTGCCGTCCGAGCGCGTCGTCGCCGGCTCGGACAGCGGCAACTTCGTGTTCGACCAGCGGATCGTGACGAAGGCGTTGCGCGACGTCGGCCCCCTGGCGTTCCTCGACGACGGCGAGCCGTTCGCCGGTTGCCTGTTTCACGAGATGGTCATCAGCGACGGGCGCAAGATGAGCAAGCATCTGGGCAATGTCGTCGACCCCGACGCGCTCGTCGAGCGCTATGGAGCGGACACGGTGAGGCTCGCCGTGCTGTACGCCGCGCGACCGCAGAAGACGCTCAACTGGAGCGACTCGGCGGTGCTGCGCGCGCATCGCTTCCTGACGCAGGTCTGGGAGTTTTCGCAGACGCGGCTCGCGACGGCGGCCGCGCTCACCGCGGACATCGAGCAGGCGGCCCCGCTCGGCGGCGCCGACGAGCCGGTCAGAGACATGACCGAGCATCTGCGCCTGAAACTGCGCCAGTGGACGGAGAAGGCCGTCGAGAAGACGACCGAGGACATGGACGCGCTCGAGACGCACAGCGCCGTGCGCAACGTGATGCGCCTGTTCGACCGGATCAAGGACTTCGAGAAGCGCGTGCTGGCGCGCGAGGACGCGCTCGGGAGCTCCGACAGCGAGGCGTTGCTCGACGCGCTCGCGACGCTCGCGCAGCTGCTCGGGCCGCTCGCGCCGCACGTCGCCGAGGAGCTGTGGATCGCGCTCGGCCACGGCGACGACGGCGCGCAGACGCCGTGGCCCGGCGTATCGTTGGAGGTCGTCGCATGAGCCCGCAGACGATCGAGAGCCCTCGGCAGGGATCGCGGCAGCGGACGCGCTCGTGCGCGAGCGCGCTGGTCTGCCATCGCTGCGATCAGAGCTGGCCGCTCGAGTCGACCGTGTTCTCGTGCCCGGACTGCAAGAAGGGGCTCGACGTCGTCTACGACTACGAGCTCGCGGCGAGCCACTTTCGCGACTTCCCGAGCCCCGAGCGCCCACACAACATCTGGCACTTCGAGGAGCTGCTGCCGATCGTCGACGCCGCCGCGCAGGCGCGCGTCGGGCGGCACTCCGGCTACACGCCGTTGATCCGCGCCGACCGGCTCGGCGCGGAGCTTGGCTTGAGCAACCTGTACCTGAAGGACGACTCGAGCAACCGCCCGAGCCTTTCATACAAGGATCGCGTCGTCTCGATGTCGGTCGCGCGGCTGCTCGAGCGCGGCAAGGGCGAGATCGGATGCGTGTCGACCGGCAACGTCGGCACCGCCGTCGCGTCGCTCGCGGCAAAGGCCGGCGTCGACGCGTTCATCTTCTACCCGAACCGACTCGAGGAGATGAAGGCGCGCGTGTGCATGGCGCTCGGCGCGAAGGTCGTGCAGGTCGAGGGCAACTACGACGAAGCCAATCGCCGCTGCCGCGAGCTCGCCGAAGCGACGGGCATCGACTTCGCGAACATCACGCTGCGTCCGTTCTACGCCGAGGGCGCGAAGACGGCGGCGTTCGAGGTCGTCGAGCAGCTCGACTGGAACGCGCCCGACCACCTGCTGATCCCGGCCGCCGGCGGCACGCTGTCCTCGCGCGTGCACAAGGGGCTGAACGAGCTGCAGCTGCTGGGGCTCGCCGAGACGGAGCGGACGCACATCCACATCGCGCAGCCGAGCGGCTGCAACCCGATCGCCTCGGCGATCCTCGCCGAGGAGGCGGAGGTCGTGCCGGTGATGCCCGAGACGGCCGCGCATTCGCTCGCGATCGGCGCGCCGGGCGACGGCTATCTGGTGATCGATGCCGTGCACAAACGCGGCGGCACGGCCGCGTTCGCGTCGGACCCGGAGATCTTCGCCGGGATCGACCTGCTCGCGGCGACCGAGGGTCTGTTGACCGAGCCAGCCGGCGGCACGACGATCGCGGTGCTCGAGAAGCTCGCCGCGGCGGGCCGCTTCGCGCCGGACGACACGATCGTCGCGATGATCACCGGCAACGGGCTGAAGACGCTCGACGAGCATCCGCAGAAGCAGTGGCCGGCGAAGATCGCGTGTGAGCTCGAGTCGATGCGCGAGGCGCTCGACGCGCTGAAGGGCACGCCGACGCTGATGCAAACGGCGCGCGAGCAGCTTCAGCAGTAGCCAGCTAGCCGCGGCGCAGCAGCCGCCCGACGGCGGCCATCATCTCCTCGGTGCGCTGCTCGCGCTCGGAGTCCTCGCCGCCGAGCACGCAGACGCGCGCGTGGTCGTCGAGCAATCCCAGCGCGACCTTGTCGAGCGCCGCCTCGATCGCCGAGATTTGCGTCAGCACGTCGATGCAGTAGCGGTCCTCGGCGACCATCTTCGAGACGCCGCGGACCTGCCCCTCGATCCGCGCGAGCCGTCGCTGCAGCTCGTCCTTGCTCGCGGTGTAGGCGCGCGCGGAAGTCTTCGAAGTGCTGCCGTCCGGATGGCTCGACGCCTTGCCGTCTGGTTGGGACATCGTCTGAGCATACCCCCAGGGGGAATGCTTGGGAGGAGATCGAGACACGCCCGAGCTGCGCGTGGAGGGGAGCGCGAGCGGGTACAGTGCGTGGATGGCGGCCGACATGCCAGACCCGCTGCTCGACCTCGACGAGCGCCGTCGCAGGGAGCGCGAGGCGGTCGACGAGGCCGGCGGCGGACAGTCCGAGGGGTTCGAGCTGGCCGAGCGCGAACTGATCGAACACACCTCGCACGGCGACGAGCACGCGCCCGCGAAGATCTCACGCGACGCCTACGCCGAGGGCGAGGAGGAGCCGAGCTCCGCCGAATACGGCGAGGCCGACGGGGAGCTGCTGAGCGACTGAGGCGGCGCCCTGTCTCACGAGGCCGCCTTTCGGCGCGCGGCCGCGAGCGCGCCGAGCCCGACGATCAGGCCGAGCGCGCCGACGATCAGCGCCGTTATGCCGAGGCCCTTGCTCGCCCCGCCGTCGCTCGCCTTCGATACGGCCGGGACCGGCGTCGAGGCGCTCGAGGCCGCACCGGTCTGTCCTGCTTCGGGTCCCGCCTCGTCGCCGGCGACGTCCTCGATCACGCCGCCCTTGGCCGTGACGTTGATCCGCGGAGAGGGGTGTTCGGCGGTCAGCGACGGTTCGATCCAGTGAACGACCTGACCGTTGCTGTAGGTCTGGACCGTCCTGAATTCGAGCGCCTTGCCGGTCGCAGTGTCGGGAATCGCCAGCGACAGCGGGAACTGGATGAACTGACCGTTTTCGACCTTGCCCAACGGGCCGGTCCACGTCCAGACGACCTGCGAGACCTCCGCGTCGATCGTTTCGCCGCCTTCTTTGATCGGCGTCGCGAGCTTGCTTTCGATCACCTTCGCGGCCCAGCCGGGCACGTTTTCGTAATCGACGCCGGTGAATCCCTGGGGAAAGAGGACGTCGACCTTCTTCACGTACGCGCCTTCCTGCTCGCCCGGCACGCGCACGTCGAGCGTCGCGAACGCGCCCGCCGGGATCGTGTTCGGATGCAGGCTGATGTGCGCCTGCGCGCTGGCCGGAACGGCGAGCGATGCGAGCGCGAGCGTGGCGGCGAGCTTCTTCGTGTTCATCTCGATCTTCCTCCTGTCATCGAATCGGGACCTCGACGGTGCGGTTGTACTGTTCGAATTCAGATACGCGATCGATCACCTCGATGCTCCACGCGCCGCCCGGGCTGAGCACGGCCGCGTTGAGGATGTAGTGGCCGGGGCCCGCGAGCGTCGGCTTCAGCGCCAGCGGGCCGATCCCCTTCGACGGCAACCTTGCGGTCACCGTGAGTTCCTTCGTCGCCGTGAACTGGGCGCCGGTCTTCGCGTCGATCAGGTAGAGGTGAACGGTGTTGAGCCCGACTTTCGCCGGTTCGACGGTCAGCTCGAGCTCGGCCGGCCCGATCGTCGTGTTCGTCGAGAACGGCCCCTTCGCGGCGTCGATCGGCGGCGCGTAGCTGATCAGCGCGGCGGTCACGCCGAACACGCAGAGCATCAGCGCGAGCTCGCCGCGCATCGTGCGGCGAGCCAGCGCACCGATGCCGCCGGGCGAGCGGCCATCGCCGACGAGGCGCGCGAGCGCCGGGATGACGCGCCGGCGGTTGACCCAGCCGAGACCGATCAGCGCCGAGAGCAAGACGATCTTGGCGATGATCAGCGCGCCGTAGGTCGTGTGGAGGAGGCCTTCAAAGCTCCGCACGTCGATGTACGCCTGGATCACGCCGGTCACGGCGATCACGAGGACCGCGCCGAGCGCGATCGGCGAGAAGCGCGCGAGCGTCGCGAGCAGCAGCCGGCTGCGCTCGGGGCCTTCGAGCCGGCGAGTCGCGCGGGGCACGGCCAGCAGCAGGCACGCGATGCCGCCGACCCAGACGCTGCCCGACAGGACGTGCAGGACGTCCGACGGGAAGAACACGCCGACGGGGCTCTCGATGCTCGCGTGACCGGCGAGCGCCGGCGTGATCGCGAGGTATGACGAGCCGAGCGCGACCAACACGAGAACCGCGCGCGTCGGGCGCCGCGACGGTTGCAGCGTCCCGTCGCCGCGAACGTCCGGCCCGAGCGCGGGGATCGCACCCTTGCCGAGCGCGCGAGTCGCGACCAGCAGCGCGCCGAGCAGGATCCAGACGATCGCCCGCAGCCCCCAGACCTCGCCGAAGCGGCTTTCGAGCGTGTTGTCGACGATCGAGCTCTTCAGCGAGCTCCACAGCGAGACGCCGGCCGCGCTCGCGCCCTGCAGCAGCAGGCCGAGCACGCTGACGATCACGCCGACGACGGCGGCGAGCGCAAGCAGCCTCGTCAGTCGCGACGCGAACAGGCGCGATGCCAGCGACCAACGCTCCTCGCCGCCGGCGACGAGCCCGAGCGCGGGCGTCCACGCGAAGAAGTGGAACACGAGACCGCCGATCATCAGCGCGAGCGTCAGGTAGTTGAGCGCGCGCACGACGCCGAAGGAGACCCGCGTCACCTCGCCGCTCTCGTTCTTGCCGATCAGGCCCGCGACCGTGAACTTCGGCGCCGCGCCAGGATGGCCGATGCTGAAGACGACGCCGCCGTAGACGATGTGCGTGTCGGCGGAGATCACCCTGTAGGTGCCCGTGTACGTGCCGTCGGGCAGGTTCGGCTTCAGCCCGACGCCCATCCAGCGCTCGTTGCCGTCGGGGTGCGAGACGTCGAGGTCGTCGACCTCGGCGCCCCGCGCGTTGTAGACACGCACGGCGCCGAGCGTGCCGCCGACGTCCTGGTTGAACTCGAAGGTCACCTCGCTCGGCTGGACCTTCACGGTCGAGCCCGACAGCGGCGACGTGCCGAGCAGCTGCGCGTGCGCGAGCGCGGCAGGCGCACAGCCGAGCAGCGCCGTCGAGGCGATCGTCAGCGCGAGCGCGACGCGGATCGACACGCGTCGGCGGGCGTGCTCGAGTCGATCTGTCCGAGGTCGGTCGTGTCGCTGGTCGGCGCCGGCGGCGCCGTCCGCGATGCGAACCAGCGCGCGCGAGCGCAACGGGAAAGAGAGCAAAGGCGCTCCTCGATCGGTGATGGACGAGGCGGCGGAGCACAAGCGCGCGCGACGGCGTCGCAGCGCAACTAGGCGTCCGCTGGGCGAGCGGCCGTCGTCCGGAATGCCGGCTGAGGGAGCTAGCTCGCCACGAGCGCCGCCGGTGGCGGCCGCACGGCGAGCGAGCGAGCGATCAGCTCTCTTCCGTGCACAGCGACGACGTGCTGGCGGCCGTGTGAGGCCGCGGCGAGGAGCGCCCGCGGCAGCCGACGCCTACGCTCGCGATGAGCCGCTAGCAGCAGCCGCTCGCCCGGGTAGCGCCGCGCGAGCAGCGGCAGCACAACGGCGGCGACCGGCAGCAGACAGAGCAGCGCGTGGAGCATTCGCCGTGAGAGCCTACTCCTCGCGCGCGAGCGCCGGCCGTCCTTCGCGGTCCTCGGGCTCGACGCGTTCATCGGGCCCACGCACCGTCGGTCTGGTTGTCGAACCGCCCCCTCGGCTCGCGCGGCTCGAGCCAAATAGAAAGACCCCGCCGAAGCGGGGCCTTTCCTTAGCGGGTCGATAAGCCGGATTCTGTCGTTGAACAGCCATCCATCTGAGCGGCCTACCTGGACCTCGGCGGGCAACCTGCGAACGGTCCTGTTTGGCCTTGCATCGGGCGGGGTTTGCCCGGCCGCCGCGTCGCCGCGACGCCGGTGCGCTCTTACCGCACCATTTCACCCTTGCCTGTGAGCCGTTCACGTGGGACGGCTCCATCGGCGGTTTGTTTCTGTGGCACTTTCCCGCGGGTTTCCCCGGGTCGATCTCCCGACCACCCTGCCCTTCGATGTCCGGACTTTCCTCGAAGGCTCACGCCTCCGCGGCTGCCTGACCTGCCTAACCAAGGTAGCGCGTCGAGCGCGCGCCGCGAAGCTCTGGACGGAGCGCTTGCGTAGCGCGGAGCGCGTCGATCGGTCGCGTCAAACGCTCCGGAGCAGCCCCACGACGCGCCCGAGCACCGTGACCTCTTTGCTGCGGATCGGCTCCATCGCGTCGTTCTCCGGCTGCAGGCGCACGTGGTCGGCCTCGCGGAAGAAGCGCTTGACCGTCGCCTCCTCGCCGAGCAGCGCCACGACGACATCACCGTCGCGCGCCGTGTCCTGCGGGTGCACGACGACGAAGTCGCCCTCGATGATCCCCGCGTCCTTCATCGAGTCGCCGCGGATCCGCAACAGGTACTCCCCTTCGCCGCCGCCGGCGATCTCCGGGACCGACACGTAGTCCTCGACGTTCTCCTCGGCGAGCATCGGCTGGCCGGCGGCGACCGAGCCGAGCAGCGGCAGGTCGCCCGCGCGCACGATCCCGCGCACGGTCTCGACCGCGCTGCCCATCGCGCGGTCGAGCAGCTCGATCGCGCGCGGCTTGGACGGGTCGCGACGCAGCAGGCCGAGTTTCTCGAGGTTCGCGAGATGCGCGTGCACGGTCGACGAGGACGCGAGCCCGACCGCCTTGCCGATGTCTCGCACAGTCGGCGGGTAGCCGTACTTCGCCGAGTACTTGCGGATGAAGTCGAAGATCTCTTGCTGGCGCTTGGTCAGATCCATGTCTGCACGGCTCCCTGTTCGCGGGGACTGTGGTCTGGGACGAACACTTGTTCGCACTGTAGCGCCCCCCCTGGACGGACGCAAGGAGCGAGCGGCGGACTGCACCGCGGCGCGGCGGCTCCCCGCGCACGGAACGGCGCGTCAGATCCGGTCCTCGAAGTCAGTCGACGGCGGCGAGGCGCGCGACCGGCGCGCCGCCGGTGCGCGGTCGCTGGGGCGTCGCAGGGCTATACTCGCGCACTCTGCGCCTGTGGCGGAATTGGTAGACGCGCAAGGTTGAGGGCCTTGTGGACCATTTGGTCCGTGGTGGTTCGAGTCCACTCGGGCGCATCTCAGGCGCGCCCCGCGACCGCCGTGCGCGTCGCCGGGCCGCCAAGGGAAGACGAACGGCCGCCGGCAAACCGGCGGCCGTTCGCGCTACTCAGCTTGTCGAGCCGATCGGCTCAGAGGCTGTCGTCGCGGCGGCGCTGACGGCGCTGCGCGACGACGATCGAGACGCCCATCGCCAGCAGCAGCAGGCCGAGGCCGACCGTCCAGCGCAGGTCGAAGCCCGTGAACGGAAGCGTTTTTTTCGCCGCGGTCGTCGCGGTCGGTTCGCTCGTTTTTTTCGCCGGTTCGCTCGTTTTTTCGGGCGCGGTCGTTTTTTCCGGCGTGCTGCTTTCTTTCGACGGAGACGTGCCCGTCGTGGGGGTCGGCGTCGTTTTCGGCGTTGACGTCGTCGGCGTCGTTTTCGGCGTCGTTGGAGTCGTCGTGGTCGTCGTCGTCGTTTTGTTGTAGCCCGACAGGCCTTCTCCGGCCGCGAGCGCCGTCGTCGGCAAGAGCAGCGCCATCGTCAGGGCGAAAGCGACCGGCAGCACCGCGAGGCTGCGCGCCAATCCTTTTCTCGCCGGTGCTGCGTCTGCTTTCTGCGGCCTACTCGAGGCCACGACATCGGTCCGAGTCATGCCAACCTCCCATTGATGGTTTCAGATGTTTGCTCGAGCCCTACCGGGCTTCTTGCCCGTGTTCCGGGCGATTCTACGCAAGTCGTTCCGCATTAGTTCGTCGCGCACGAGGCGTCGCCTGCCTTTATCGGCATAAACATGTAGCAGCGTTACCGGCGGGCAGGCCCTTCCACGCCGCGCTTCGCACGCTCCCCGCCGACGCCGCGCGAGCGGCTTCGGCGCCGCGCACCATCGCTACACGCGCACCCGACCCTCCAGCGCATCCTCGTTCAGGCGCCCGCGCAGCACCTTCTTGTCGAACTTGCCGACGCTCGTCTTCGGGATCTCCTCGACGAACGCGAACTCGTCGGGCAGCCACCACTTCGCGACGCGCCCGCGCAGGTGCTCGACCAGCTGCCGCGCGTCGGCGCTCGCTCCCTCGCGCAGCACCACGCAGCACAGCGGCCGCTCCTGCCAGCGCTCGTCCGGCTTTGCGATCACCGCCGCCTCGACCACGTCCGGGTGCGACATCACCTCGTTCTCGAGCTCGACCGAAGAGATCCACTCGCCGCCCGACTTGATCACGTCCTTCGTCCGGTCCGTGATCTGCACGAAGCCCTCGGCGTCGACCGACGCGATGTCACCGGTGCGCAGCCAGCCCGAGTCGAACCTCTGATCGCTCGACTCGTCGTTGAAGTAGCGCGCCGCGATCCACGGGCCGCGCACCTCGATCTCGCCCGTCGAGACCCCGTCCCACGCGACCTCCGCGCCGTCGTCGCCGATCAGGCGCAGCTCGATCCACGGCAGCGGGCGCCCCTGCTTGGCGCGTGCGTCCCAGTACGCGTCGTCGTGCTCGCCTTGACGCGGCCGCGAGAACGTCGCGACCGGGCTCGTCTCGGTCATCCCCCAAGCTTGGTAGATGTCGACCCGATGACGCTCCTCGAAGTCCTTCATCAGCTGGCGCGGAACCGCCGAGCCGCCCGACGTCGCGTTCGTCAGCGAGGAGAGGTCAACGCTGGGATTGGCTTCGGCGTAGCGCAGGAGGTCGGCGAAGATCGTCGGCACGCATCCCATCAGCGTCGGTCGCTCCGCCGCGATCAGGCCGGCGAGCGGCTCGGCCGCGAGGAACCGGTCGGGCAGCAGCAGATCCGCGCCGGCGAGCGCCGCCCCGTGCGGCAGCCCCCACGCGTTCGCGTGGAACATCGGCACGACCGCCAGCACCCGGTCTGAGCGGCTCAGCCCGAGCCCGTCGCGCACGAGCGTCGCCGTCGAGTGCAGGCTGATCGAGCGGTGCGAGTACAGCACGCCCTTCGGGTTGCCCGTCGTGCCGCTCGTGTAGCACAGCGCCGCCGCCTGGCGCTCGTCGAGCTCCGGATAGTCGAACGATCCGCCGCCCGCCTCCTCCAGCAGGTCCTCGTAGCGCAGCGAGTTCGGCAGGCTTCTGGTCTCGCCGTCGCCCATCACGACGTAGCGCTCGACCGTCGAGAACGTCGGCGCGAGCCGCTCGAGCACCGGCACGAGCGAGTCGTCGACGAAGATCACGCGGTCCTCGGCATGGTTGACGATGTACGTCAGCTGCTCCTCGAACAGGCGGATGTTGAGCGTGTGCAGCACCGCGCCGACGCACGGGATCGCGAAGTACAGCTCGAAGTGACGTTGGTTGTTCCATGCGAACGTCGCCACGCGCTCGCCCTGCTCCACGCCGAGCGCCTTCAGCGCCCGCGCGAGCCGATCGACCCGCGCCGAGACCTCGCCGAAGCTCGCCCGCTCGACGACGCCCGGCTCGCTCAGCGTGAGCACGCTCGCGTCCGCGCTGGCACTCGTCATCCGCCTGCGGATGTGGTGAAGCGTCAGCGGGAAGTCGTCCTGCATCAGCCCTTCGAGCGCCGCGCTCACCCCCTTCTGACCTCCTCCTCGCGCGGCCCCAGCGCCGGCAGCTCGTCGTACAGCCCCCGCGTGCGCTCGGCGATGTCGTCCCAGTCGAAGCGCAGCACGTGCTCTGAGGCCTCCGTCACGAGCCGCTCGCGCAGCGCCTCGTCGACGAGCAGCCGCTCGATCATCACCCCGAGATGCTCCGCGTCGCCCCCGTTGAAGCGCAGCCCCACGCGCTCGCCGACCGGCACGACCTCGCGTAGGCCGCCCGTGTCGG
>DATHND010000034.1:0-21035 GCA_035486335.1 Solirubrobacteraceae bacterium | reverse complement strand
CGACACGGTGTTCTCGGCGATTCACGACGGCAACCCGACGCGCGAGCTGCTCAGCTACGAATACCTGCAGATGCTGCCGCAGCTGGCCGAAGGCGACGCGAACAAGGTGTTCGTGATCCCGTCCGAGTTCGCGCAGGCGTTCGGCGGGATCGGCGAGACGCTCGCGCAGCGCGCCGGGATCGGCGGGCCGCCGCCTGAGTCGCCGGCATCCGAGTCGCCCGCCTCGCCGCCGGCCGGCGACGGACACGGGCGCCCGGCGCCGCGCCCGCGAAAAGACGCCTGAGCCGTGTTCGACTCGCTCGCGGAGAAGCTGCAGGTCACGCTCACCGACGTCCGCAACCGCGGCACGCTGACCGAGCAGCAGATCGACGCGGCGATGCGCGAGATCCGTCTCGCGCTGCTCGAGGCCGACGTCAACTTCAAGGTCGTGCGGCAGTTCACCTCACAGCTGAAGGAGCGCTGCCTCGGCGCCGAGGTCGTCGGCGGGCTGAACCCCGGCCAGCAGGTCGTCAAGATCGTCGGCGAGGAGCTGGCCGCGCTGATGGGCGGCGCGTCCGCCGGCCTGACCTTCTCGCCGCGCCCGCCGACCGTAATCCTGATGGCCGGCCTGCAAGGCTCCGGCAAGACGACCGCGACGGCGAAGCTCGCGCGCTGGCTGCGCGAGGAGAGCTCGGCATCGGTCGCCGTCGCGGCCTGCGACGTGTATCGCCCGGCCGCGGTCGAGCAGCTCGTCAAGGTCGCCGCGCAGGCCGGCGCCGAGGCCTACGAGCAGGGGACCGACCGCGACCCGGTCGAGATCGCCAAGTGGGCGCTGCAGCGTGCGCGCGAGGACGGCAAGGACGTGCTGATCGTCGACACGAGCGGTCGCCTGCACGTCGATCGGGAGCTGATGGACGAGCTCGTGCGGATCCGCGACGCGATCAAACCGCACGACGTGCTGCTCGTCGTCGACGCGATGACCGGGCAGGACGCGGTCAACGTCGCCGAGCAGTTCGCCGAGGCGGTCAAGTTCGACGGCGTCGTGCTGAGCAAGCTCGACGGCGATGCACGCGGCGGCGCGGCGCTGTCGGTCAAGG
This sequence comes from Solirubrobacteraceae bacterium, assembly GCA_035486335.1. Lineage (GTDB taxonomy): Bacteria > Actinomycetota > Thermoleophilia > Solirubrobacterales > Solirubrobacteraceae > Palsa-744. The sequence continues at coordinate 19,959 of DATHND010000034.1, read as the reverse complement.
CCGTCACCGGCAAGCCGATCCTGTTCGCCTCGACCGGCGAGAAGCTCGACCAGTTCGAGCGCTTCCACCCCGACCGGATGGCACAGCGGATCCTCGGCATGGGCGATGTGATGAGCCTGATCGAGCAGGCCGAGCGCCAGTTCGACGAGGACGACGCGGCCGAGCTCGAGCGCAAGCTGCGCCGCAACGAGTTCGACCTCGACGACTTCCTCGGCCAGCTGAAGACGATTCGCAAAATGGGTCCGCTGACGAACCTGCTCGGGATGATCCCTGGGCTCGCCGGGCATCAGCTGCAGAACATGAAGGTCGACGAGCGCGAGCTCGACCGGATCCAGGCGATCATCCTCTCGATGACCGCCGAGGAGCGCAGCCGTCCCGAGCTGATCAAGGGCTCGCGCCGCCTGCGCATCGCGCGCGGGTCGGGCACGAACGTGCAGGCGGTCAGCCGCCTGATCAAGCAGTTCGGTCAGACGCGCAAGATCATGCGCCAGGTCGGGCGCGGCAAGATGCCCGACATCGGCGCGCTGATGCGCGGCGCGCGCTGAGGACGCCGCCGGCACTTCGCGAGGCGGCGTCCTCGGTCGCTCGCGTGCTTTCGCACGCCACGCTCCCTGCGTCCTTGCCTCGCTTGGCCGGCGACGCCCTCAGATGTGCCGATTCGGCCTCCCTTGCGTGCACCGTCTAAGCTCTCTCCTTCGAACTTCACCGCCGGCGCAGCCGGCAGAGAGGAAATAGTGTCGGTAAGGCTCAGGCTCACTCGGGTGGGCGGCAAGAAGGACCCGATCTGGCGCGTCGTCGTCGCCGATCAGCGCTCGCCGCGCGACGGTCGTGTGATCGAGACGATCGGCCACTACAACGCGCAGACCGAGCCGTCGACGATCGTGCTCGACGAGGAGCGCGCGCGCAGCTGGCTGGCGCGTGGCGCGCAGCCCTCGAACACGGTGAGGAAGCTCTTGCGCATCCAGGGGATCGAGGCGCGCGGCGGCTAGCGCCGCGGCTCGCGTGGTCCGTGGGCAAATCGCGATGAACGATCGCAGCGCAGCGGCCGCCAGCGAAGTGCCGAGGAGGCTGCTCGAGTACCTCGCCGAAGGTCTCGTCGAGGCGCCGGACGAGGTGTCGGTCGAGCAGTTCGACGGCGACGGCGGCACGCTCGTGCTCGAGCTGTGCGTCGGCGAAGACGACTACGGCCGGGTGATCGGTCGCGGCGGGCGCACGGCGCACGCGCTGCGGACCGTCGTCAAAGCGGCCGCCACGAGCGAGGGCTGCCATGTGCTCGTCGACATCGTCGATTGACGGCGCGCGCCGGCGCGCCGGCGCGCGCCGCTGACCGGCGCGCCGCGGTGGAAGACGCGCGCGAGGAATCGGAGATCGGCCTGCAGGCCGGACGCGTCGGCCGTGCACACGGGCTCGACGGCAGCTTCTATGTGACCGGTCCGCTGACGCGCCTGCTGACGCTCGGTGCGAGCGTGACCGTCGACGGGCGCAGCGTCGAGATCGTGCGCCGCGCGGGCACCGAGCAGCACCCGATCTTGCGGCTACAGGGAGTCGAGGATCGCGCCGCCGCCGAGGCGCTGCGCGGGAAGGCGCTGAACGTCGCGCGGGCCGACGCGCCGCGGCTCGGCGAGGGGGAGTGGTGGGCGCACGAACTCGAGGGTTGTGCCGTGCTCGACGAGCGCGGGCGGGCGCTCGGCGCGGTGCAGCGCCTGATCGAGCTGCCCTCGTGTGAGGCGCTCGAGGTCGCTCGCGGAGCCGGTCGCCGGCCGCTGATCGTCCCGATGGTCAAAGACGCGATCCGCGCCGTCGACGTGCGCGCGCGGCGGATCGAGGTCGACGCCGGGTTCCTCGACGTCGAGGCCGCCGCCGGGGGCGCGGATGGAGATTGACGTCTTCACGCTGTTTCCCGAGTGGTTTCGCTGGCTCGGCTCCGAGCGCCACGTGGCCAACGCGCTCGCGTCGGGCTCGAGCCTGTCGTTTGTCAACTTCCGCGATCACACGAAGCTCAGCGGCGGGCAGGTCGACGACACGCCGTTCGGCGGAGGCGCCGGCATGGTCCTGCGCGTCGACGTCGTCGAAGCCGCGCTGCGCGCGCGCTACGGCATCGACCCGGTGCTGCTGCGCGAGCGCCGCCGCGTGATCGCGCTCGCCCCCGGCGGGCGCCTGCTCGACGACGCGTTCGTCGACGAGCTCGCCGCCGAGCCGGCGCTGACGCTCCTGTGCGGACGCTACGAGGGCCTCGACGAGCGCGTCGCCGAGCACTTCTGCAGCGAGCAGCTGTCGATCGGGCGCTACGTCCTCGCCGGCGGCGAGCCGGCGGCGATGGTCGTCTGCGACGCCGTCATGCGCAAGCTCCCGGGCGTGCTCGGCGACGAGCGCTCGGCCGTCGAGGAGTCGTACGGCGCCGCGCTCGGCGGCGATCCCGAGTATCCGCACTACACGCGTCCGGCCGAGCACCGCGGCTGGCGCGTCCCCGACGTCCTGCTGTCCGGGCACCACGCGCGGATCGAGCAGTGGCGGCGCGAGCGCAGCCGCGAGCGCGGCGAGCGCCAGCGCGCGGGCGAGCGCGGCGTCGAGCCGCCGGTGCAGTGATGCGGGCGGCGACGGTCGTCCGCTACCATTGCTAGCCGCGCCGGCCGGGAGTCCCGAGCGGGAACCAGCTGCAGCCGTCAGCGCCACCTCTCCACCGTCATGAGTAGCGTCATCGAAACAATCGAGCGCGCCCAGCTGCGGCGCGTCCCGAGCTTCGCGCCGGGCGATCGCGTGCGCGTGCACTTCCAGGTGATCGAGGGCTCGCGCCGACGCGTTCAGGTCTTCGAGGGCGTCGTGATCAAGCGCCAAGGTCACGGGATGCGCGAGACGTTCACCGTCCGCAAGCAGTCGTTCGGCGTCGGCGTCGAGCGGATGTTTCCAGTGCATTCGCCGAAGATCGAGCGAATCGAGCTCGCCGCGCGCGGCGACGTCAGGCGCGCGAAGCTCTACTACCTGCGCGACCGCGTCGGCAAGCGCGCGCGTGTCCGCGAGCGCCGCTACAGCGGCCCCGAGGAGACGGTCGAGCCCGGACTGCTGCACAAGCCGTCCGGCGCGACCGACGCCGACGGGCTGACCGCCGAGGAGACCGTGCTCGAGCAGGACGGCGCCGTCGAGGCGCCCGAGCCGCGGGGCGCGGGCGACTCGGAGGCGGCCGCCGCGCAGGCGCCGGCGCTCGAGCCGGTCGCCGCCGACGTCGACGCGACTGCGGAGGCGAGCGACACCGAGCCGGCGGCGCTGGCCGAGGATGCGGCCGACGCCGGGCCGTCGCCGCCGAGCGCGACAGCCGCCGAGGGCGCTCCCGACGCCGAGGCGGACGGAGGGAACGTCGGCGGCGACGAGCCGGCGTGAGACTTCGCAGCAAGGGCTCCAAATCGACCGCCGGCTCGATCGTCGAGCTGGTCGTGATCATCCTCGTCGCGTTCGGCCTGGCGCTCGGAATCCAGGCGTGGATCGTCAAGCCCTACAGAATCCCGAGCGGCTCGATGGAGCCGACGCTCGCGATCGGCCAGCGCGTCCTCGTCGACCGGATCGGCACGCACTTCAGCGAACCGCACGTCGGCGAGATCGCCGTGTTCCACCCGCCCGAAGGCGCCACGCAGGAGGAGTGCGGCGGCGGCCAGCGTGTCACTCCCGGCGGCGCGCCGTGCTCGCAGCCGGTCGACAAGGAGGCGAGCGTCAACTTCATCAAGCGGATCGTCGCCGGGCCGGGAGACACGATCAAGGTGATCGAAGGCCATGTGATCCGCAACGGGAGACGCGAGAAGGATTCCTACATCCGGCCCTGTCCGGGCGTCTCGGAGTGCAACTTCCCGGTCGCGATCAAGGTTCCGCCCGGTCACTGGTTCATGATGGGCGACAACCGTGGCGAATCCGACGACAGTCGTTTCTGGGGACCCGTCCCCACCAGTTGGATCATCGGCGGAGCGTTCGCCACGTACTGGCCGCCCGACCGAATCGGCACTCTCTGACGCGCCGGCGACGGCGGTCGTCACGACCGTGAGCGATCCCGGCTTGCCGCCCGCCGTCGCCCCCGTCGCCCGTCGCGCCGGCGGATCGTCGCGCACGCGCCGCCGCGCGCGCCGCAGCCGCTCCGGCTCCGGGCGTCGCTTGTTCGCGTTCGACCGTCGTCTCGGCGTGCCGCTCGTCGCCGGCGCCGACGAGGCCGGGCGCGGCTGCCTCGCCGGACCGCTCGTCGCGGCGGGCGTGCTGTTCGACTACGACGCGCTGACGACGCGCGAGCTGCGCGCGCTGAGCGCGCTGAACGACTCCAAGCAGCACACCGCCGAGGCTCGCGAGGAGCTGTTCCCGATCGTCATGCGCACCGCCGCGCGCGTCGTCGTGGTCTCGCGCTGCGTGCGCGGAATCGACGCGCGCGGGCTGCACAAGACGAACCTCGCGGCGCTGCGCGACGCGCTGCGCGCGGTCACGCGCGACGTCTCCGACGATGTCCTGTGCCTCGCCGACGGCTTCTCGGTGCCCGACTTCGAGCGCCCGCAGCGCGCGATCGTCGACGGCGACGCGACCAGCGCGGCGATCGCGGCGGCGTCGATCATCGCGAAGGTCACGCGCGACCGCTACATGCGCCACGCCGACGAGGAGCATCCCGGCTGGAGCTTCGCCGAGCACGTCGGCTACTCGACGCCCGAGCACCGCGAGGCGATCCTGCGTCAGGGCGTCTCGCCGCTGCATCGCATGTCGTTTCAGTCGCTCGCGTACCAGCAGCTCGCGCTGTAGCGCGGCCACGCGGGCGCGTCGGGCCTCACGCGTGGGTCGCGAGCGCAGCACGGCGGGGCCGTCGATCGGATCGGCTCGTGCACAGCGCTCACCACGCGCTCTCGACGTGCTCGATCAGACGCACCGCCCCGCGCGTGTCGAGCACGATGCCGATCGCATCGAAGCGGATCGCGTCGGCGGAGCGTCGTGCGTGCGTTTCGCGCAGCCACGCGGCGGCGAGCCGGCGCAGCCGCGCGCGCTGAGGGGCGCCGAGGCCCGCGAGCGGCAGCTGGTGGGCGCGGAGCGTTCGCTGCGATGCGCCGACGCGGCGCGTCTTGACCTCGACGAACACGAGCGTCGCACCGTCGCGCGCGACGATGTCGATCTCGCCGGATCGAGTGCGCACGTTGCGAGCGATCACGGCACACCCGCGAGCGCGCAGGTGCGCGGCGGCGAGCTGCTCGCCGCGTCGGCCCAGCGCGCGTCGCCGGTCCTCGCTCACTCGGCCGAAGCTACGCGGCGCCTGTGATGCGGCGCGCGATCGACCGCGCGAGACGGCTCGAACGGGCGGCTCGATAGCCTGGGGTCCCGTGCAAGACCGATCTCCAGGCTCGCAGGAGCCGAGCGCGGCGAGCGAGGAGCCGGCGGACGGGCGCGGCGAGGACCCGCGCCGGCGTGAGCGCGAGCGCACGATCGGCGGGATCGACGGCGTCACCGAGTTCATGGGCCTGCGCTGGGAGGACCCGCAGACCGTCCGCCTGACGATCCGCCCCGAGCTGATCAACGCCGGCGGCCTGCTCTCGGGCGTCGTCACGTACGCGCTCGTCGACTACTGCATGGGCTCGACGCTATGGGCGCAGACGACCGCCGAGGAGCGGATCGCGACGATCAGCATCTCGGTCAACTACGTCCAGACGGCGACCGACGGAGACGTGATCTGCCGCACGACGTTGGACCGGCGCAATCGCCGTACGGCGGTGATGCGCAGCGAGGTCGTGCACGAGGACGGTCGGCTGCTGGTGACGGCGATCGGCAGCTACACGATCTTCCCGCCGCGCCGCCCCGCCGCGCCCGCCGCTCCCGCCTCCTGAGCGATGCCGGACCCGCGAACGCCCGTCGCGCTGACGATCGCCGGCTCCGACTCGGGCGGCGGCGCCGGGGTCCAGGCCGACCTGAAGGCGTTTGCGCGCTGCGGCGTGCACGGGACGAGCGCGATCACGGCGATCACCGCGCAGAACACGCTCGGAGTCGAGGCGATCGATCCGGTTCCGGCCGCGACGATCCTCGCGCAGGTGCGAGCGGTCCTCTCCGACTTCCGCGTCGACGCCGTCAAGGTCGGGATGCTCGGGAGCGCCGAGGCGGCGCGTGCCGTCGCCGTCGCGCTCGACGAGCTTCCCGCGCGGACCCCGATCGTCGTCGACCCGGTGATCGTCGCCGAGTCCGGCGCGCGACTGCTCGACGCCGGCGCCGAGCGCGTGCTCGTCGAGGAGATCGTCCCGCGCGCGAGCGTGCTGACGCCGAACCTGCTCGAGGCGCGCGCGCTGCTCGGGCGAGCGCCGAAGCCGGTCGCCGAAGGGCGCACGGAGGAGTCCGAGGAGCGCGCCGAGGCGGAGGAGCTCGCCGAAGCGCTGCTGGCGCTCGGGCCGGCCGCGGTCGTCGTCACCGGCGGCCACCGCGCGCGCGCCGTCGACGTGTTCCTGGTCGCCGGCGCCGGTGCGGTCGAGATCGACGGCGAGCGTCACGCCGACGGAGCCGCGCACGGGTCCGGCTGCACGCATTCCTCGCTGCTCGCCGCGCATCTCGCGCTCGGCCTCGAGCCGCTCGCCGCCGCGCGCGCCGCGCGCGAGCTCGCGGGCGAGGCCGTCAGAGACGGGCTGCGCGACGTCGGCGCCGGCGCCGGCCCGGTCGATGTGCTGGGGCTGGCGCGGATCCGCGCCGATCGCGCGTGAACGGGCTCGGGCCGGCTCGCGGAGAGGCCGCGGTCGCGTCGCAGACTGTTTGCCATAATCCGTGCACGATGACGCACCCCTTCGCGCGGCGCACGGGACGATGAGGCTTCTGCGCATGAAGCCGGGGCACGGCGAGATCCTGCTGGCCGAGGGCGACGTCGAGGTCGCCGAGCAGGAGCGGCGGCTGATCGAGGCGTTTCGCCGCGAGCTCGACGCCGGGATGTGGGCGGCGGTGCCAAGCGAGCGCACCGACGGTCGCCGTCAGGCCGAGCTGGTCAAGAGCTTCGGCGACGTGCCCCGCGACGCCGAGCGCGTGATCTTCTTTCCGCGCGCCGCCGGCGGCGCTCCGCGGACGGATCGCTAGCGCGGCGATGCTGCTCGCGCTGGGCACCGCGGCGCTCGTGCTCGTGGTGCTGCTGTGGGAGCTGACGCGCTCGCGCGTGCTCGGCGCGGCCGCCGAAGCGCGCGCTCGGCTGCAGGCGATCCGGTCGCGCTCGCGCGAACCCGCGCAGCTCGACTACGACCCGGGTCGCGAACGGCGCGCCGAGCAGCGCGCGCGCGAACTGCTGCGCTCGTGCGTCGAGCAACGCGACTGGGAGATGTATCGCGACCTAGGCTTCCTGCGCGTGTCGGGCGGGCTCGGCGAGCGCCGGCAGGCGGCCGGGGCCTCCTACGCGTATCTGATCTACCCGCATCGGCCGATCGTCGCCTACGTGCCGCAGACCGGCGCGCTGCTGAACGAGTACTGCGTCACGTTCCCCGACCACTCGCGTCCGTACGGCAGTGCGCGGCTGCCGGACGCCGACGACGTGCTCGCGAAGTGGATGGCGCTGAACGCCGACGAGCGACGGCTGATCGAGGAGGCGAACATGCACCTCCCCGGTCGCCAGATCGACCCCGAGCGCGTCCGTCGCGACCTCGCGCGCCTGTCGCGCTGGGAGCGCGAGACGCTCGGCGGCGCGAGCCGGCGCGAGGTCGTGGGCGACGGCGACGCAACAGGTATCGTGCGCGCCGCGTGAGCACGCGGACCGAGTTCGACGTAAAGCACCGCAGCCGCGCCCTGACCGAGGGGCCGGAGCGCGCCGCCGCGCGCGCGTACCTCTACGGGATCGGCTACTCGGCCGAGGACCTCGCGAAGCCGATCGTCGGCGTCGCGCACTCGTGGATCGAGACGATGCCGTGCAACTTCAACAACCGCGTGCTCGCGGCGAAGGTCAAGGAGGGCATCCGCGCCGCCGGCGGTACGCCGATGGAGCTGAACACGATCGCGATCTCCGACGGGATCACGATGGGCACGGCCGGAATGCGCGCGTCGCTGGTCTCGCGCGAGCTGATCGCCGACTCGATCGAGCTGGTCGCGAGCGCGCACGCGTTCGACGCGCTCGTGACGATCTCCGGCTGCGACAAGACGATCCCGGGCACGGTGATGGCGCTCGCGCGCCTGGACATCCCAGGTCTGATGCTCTACGGCGGCTCGATCAGGCCGGGCTGGTTCGAGGGCGAGGAGGTGACGATCCAGCAGGTGTTCGAGGCCGTCGGGCAGTTCGCGTCGGGCAAGATCACCGAGCAGCAGCTGCACGAGCTCGAGCAGGCCGCCTCGCCGGGCGCCGGCGCGTGCGGCGGGCAGTTCACGGCGAACACGATGGCGATGGCGTTTGAGGCGCTCGGGATCTCGCCGGCCGGCTCGGCGATGGTTCCGGCCGAGGACGGGCGCAAGCTCGAGGTCGCCAAGCAGTGCGGCGAACTGGCGCTCGACGTGCTGCGCCGCGGACAGCGCCCGAGCGACGTGATCACGAAGGGCGCGCTCGAAAACGCGATCGCGGCGGTCGCGACGAGCGGCGGCTCGACCAACGCCGTCCTGCACCTGCTCGCGGTCGCGCGCGAAATCGGAGTGCCGCTGCGGATCGACGAGTTCGAGGCGATCTCCGAGCGCACGCCGCTGCTGTGCGACCTGCAGCCCGGCGGGCGCTACGTGGCGACCGAGCTGTACGAAGCCGGCGGCGTGCCGCTCGTGCTCGCTCGCCTGAAGGAGGCGGGCATCCTCAACGCCGACGCGCGGACGGTCACCGGCGCGACGATCGGCGAAGCGGCCGACGAGGCGCGCGAGACGGCCGGGCAGAAGGTCGTGCGGCCGCTGTCGGACCCGATCAAACCGACCGGCGGCTTCGCGATCCTGCACGGCAACGTCGCGCCCGACGGGTGCGTCGTCAAGCTCTCCGGCCACGAGCGGCGCAAGCACGTCGGCCCGGCGCGCGTGTTCGACGGCGAGGAGACCGCGATGACGGCCGTGCTCGCGCACGAGATCGAGCCGGGCGACGTCGTCGTGATCCGCGCCGAGGGTCCGGCCGGCGGCCCCGGCATGCGCGAGATGCTCGCCGTCACGGCGGCGATCGTCGGCGAGGGCCTCGGCGAGGAGGTCGCGCTGATCACCGACGGGCGCTTCTCCGGCGCGACGCACGGCTTCATGGTCGCTCACGTCGCGCCCGAGGCGGTCCGCGGCGGCCCGATCGCGGCGCTGCAGACCGGCGACGAGCTGACGATCGACGTCGACGCCGGCCGCCTCGACGTCGCGCTGAGCGATGAGGAGATCGCCGCGCGCGTCGCCGCCTACGAGCGCCCGCCGCGCGCCGACGAGCACATCGACGTCGCGATCCGCAAGTACGCGAAGCTCGTCGGCAGCGCCTCCGAAGGCGCGGTAGCGCTCTAGTCGCGCGCGCCGCTTCCGATAGCAACTGTATGTACGTCGTAGATACGTTTGCTATCGCCGCGCGAAAACGAACACACTATCCCCGATAGGACGGCACGGCTCCCGCCCGGGATGCGCGCGACCCGACCGGGCACGCGACCCCCACCGGACACGCGACCCGGACGAGCGCAGCGGCGCTATTCGGAGAGGAATTCCTCGAGCAGCGCGTTGAACGCGTCGGGCCGCTCGAGCATCGCCATGTGGCCAGTGTCGCCGAACACGACCTTGCGCGAGTTCGGGATCAGCTCGGCGAACACGTCGGCGTCGCGCACGCTGATCAGGCGGTCGCGCTCGCCCCATACGATCAGCGTCGGGCACGCGATCTCGCCGAGACGGTCGCGGATGTCGTAGTCGATCACGGCTTCCAAGCCCTGGATGAACCCCGGCTTGCCGGCGCCGCGGACCTGCTCGGCGGCGAGCGCCGCGTCGAGCCGGTCGGGGTGGCGCACGACGACGCCGAGCGCGGCGTCGCGCAGGCGCGCGCGCCGCACGACGGCATCGGACTTCGACGCGGTCCACGCGCCGGACGCCATCAGGATCCGCTCGAGCCGGCGCATCGCCGGCACGACGGTCAGCGAGCCGCGGTGGTTGTACGTCGAGAGCCCGGCCGCCGAGACGAGCACGAGCCGCTCGACGCGCTGCGGGAACGCGATCGCCAACTCGGCGGCGATGAACCCGCCCATCGAGTTGCCGACGACGGCCGCCGCGTCGATTCCGAGCTCGCCGAGCAGGCGATCGAGGAGCCGCGCGTAGCCGGCGATCGAGATCGTCTGCCGTGGCATCGGCGAGTGGCCGAAGCCGGGCAGGTCGAGCGTTACGACGCGGCGCTCGGAGGCGAACGCGGGCAGCTGCTCGAGCCAGTTCGGCCACGAGCCCGACAGGCCGTGGACGAACACGAGCGGCTGCGCCGTGCCCGCGTCGCGCTCGGGGCCGAGCTCGACGACGTTGACCGGCGAGCCGTCGAGCACGACCCAGCGCTGATGCGCGCTCCAGTCGACGTCCCGCCAGCGGGGGCGCACGGCCGTCTCGAACATCTACCGGCCCTCGGGTCGCGGCGCGTGGGGATCGCGGATCGGTCGAGCTACGGCCATACGCGTGAATGTAGCGTGGGCCGCGCTCGGCAGGGCGTGGGGGGCGTTGCGGCGAATTACGCGAGCCATGAGCCCGAACAGGGAAGAGACGAGCATCGGCACGGACGAGCCGACGCAGCTGCGCGATCGGCGCGAGGCCTGGCGCGCCGCGATCGGGCTGCTGATCGACGATCTCGTGCGCCGCGACGCCGCCGTGCGCACGCGGCGCGCATACGGCGCCGACCTCGAACAGTTCGCGCAATGGGCGCTCGCCGGCGGCGCGACGCCGCGCGAGGTCACGCCGAAGCTCGTGCGCCGCTACATCGCGTACCTGTCGCAGCGCGGCGTCGCGCCGAGCACGAGCGCGCGCAAGCTCGCCGCGTTGCGCGCGCTGTTCGCGAGCCAGCGCGAGCATGGCGAGATCGCCGAGAACCCGGCCGATCTCGTCTCGACCCCGCGCCGCCCGTCGCGTCTGCCGCGCGTGCTCAGCGCGCGCGAGGCCGGCGAGCTGCTCGACTCGATCCCCGCCGGCGACCGGTTCGAGTTGCGCGACCGAGCGATGTTCGAGCTCGCATATGCGTGCGGGCTGCGCGCGGAGGAGCTGGTATCGCTGCAAACGATCGACGTCGACTGGGACGGAGAGCAGTTGCGTGTGGAGGGCAAGGGCCGCAAGACGCGCTTCGTGCCGGTCGGCGAACCGGCGATGCGGGCGCTTCGCGCATATATCGATCGCGGCCGCGACGCTCTGAGCTCGGCGAGCGGTGTGCGAGCCGGGACCGACGGGCCGCTGTTCCTCTCGAAGACCGGTCGCGCGCTCGGCACGAGCGACGTGCGTCGGCGTCTGCGCACGTGGAGCGGGCGCGCGCCGGCCGGCGCCGGACGCGAGGGTGGCTCGATCTCGCCGCACGCGCTCAGGCACAGCTTCGCGACGCATCTGCTCGACGGCGGCGCCGACCTGCGCAGCATCCAGGAGCTGCTCGGACACGCGAGCGTGTCGAGCACCCAGATTTACACTCGGGTAGAGTCCGCGAGACTCAAAAGCGCCTACGCGCGCAGCCACCCTCGGGCCTGATACAAGGGGAAGCGATCCTGGAGACAAATGTCAAACCGATCGAGCTGCGCGAACTCTGGCGGCGATACAAGTCCGACAGCGACACGCAAGCGCGCGAGCGGTTGGTCGTCGCGTACTCGCCGCTCGTCAAGTACGTAGCCGGCCGCACGGCCGCCGGGCTGCCGCCGCATGTCGAGGAGGCCGACCTGATCTCCTACGGCCTCGTCGGCCTGATCTCCGCGATCGAGCGTTTCGACTTGTCGCGGGACATCAAGTTCGAGACGTACGCGATCATGCGCATCAAGGGCGCGATCATCGACGAGCTGCGTTCGATGGACTGGGTCCCGCGCAGCGTCCGCGCGAGGGCGCGCGAAGTCGAGCGCGCGAACGCAAAGCTCGAGAACACGCTCCAGCGCGCCCCGACCGACCAGGAGATCGCCGACGAGCTCGGCATCACGGTGGACGAACTGAACGAGTCGCTGCTGGCGATCTCGCACTCCTCGATGGTCGCGCTGGACGAGCTGTGGAGCGTGTCGGACTCCAGCGGCGACCAAGTCTCGCTGATGGACACGATCGAGGACCCCAACGCGCCCGACCCGGCGCGCTCGCTCGACGTCGGCGACCTGAAGGATCGGATCGCGGACTCGATCGCGAAGCTGCCCGAGCGCGAGAAGCTCGTGATCGCGCTCTACTACTACGAGAACCTGACGCTTCGCGAGATCGGCGAGGTGCTCGGCGTGACCGAGTCGCGCGTCTCGCAGATGCACACGAAGGCCGTCCTGCGCCTGCGCTCGCGGATGCAGGAGGAGTCGTTTGACGACTGATTGACCGCGGCCCGCGCGCGGCGGTATCGTCCTCTGACAGCTCAGAGAGGAGATCGCATGCGTTCCAACGGAGGCCGCCCGGCGGCGGATCGGATTCGCAACGTCGCCCTCGTCGGCCATCGCGGCGCCGGCAAGACCTCGCTGCACGAGGCGCTGCTGTTCGAGGCCGGCGCGGTCGGTCGGCTCGGCTCGGTGCCTGACGGCGGCACCGTGTCGGACTCGGATCCCGACGAGCAGTCGCGTCAGATGTCGATCTCGGCGTCGCTCAGCTCATTCGACTGGCGCGAGCGCAAGATCAACTTGCTCGACACGCCGGGCGAGCCGAGCTTCGTCGCCGACGCGCTGGGAGCGCTGCGCGTCTGCGAGTCGGCGATCTTCGTCGTCAACGCGGTGATGGGCGTCGAGGTCTCGACCGCGCGCCTGTGGGCGCGCGCCGCCGAGCTCGATATCGCGCGGATGCTGTTCGTCAACATGCTCGACCGCGAGCGCGCCGATTTCTTTCGCGCGCTGGAGCAGATCAAGCGCGCGTTCGGAGGGCATGCGGTCGCGACCGAGATCCCGATCGGCTCAGAGCACGACGTCGAGGGCGTGATCGATCTCGTCGACATGAAGGCGTTCCGCCAGGACTCCGCCGAGCGCGGCGCCTGGAGCGAGATCGCGATCCCCGACGCCGAGGCGGAGCGCGCGCGGGAGTACCGCGAGAAGCTGATGGACGAGGTCTGCGAAGTGTCCGACTCGCTGATGGAGCGCTACCTCGAAGGGGCGGAGATCTCCCACGAGGAGATCGTCGACGCGCTGAAGGAGGGCACCAACCACGGCAAGATCTTCCCCGTCGTGTGCGGCGTCGCGACGCGCAATCTCGGCACTTCGCGCCTGCTCGACGCGATCGTCGAGGACCTGCCATCGCCCGTCAAGCACGGCTCGTTGAAGGTCGGCGAGATCGAGCTGGAGGCGAGCGCCGACGGCGAGCTGTTCGCGTTCGTGTTCAAGACCCGCGCCGACGCGTACGCCGGCAGGATCAACCTGCTGCGCGTGTACCAGGGCGTGCTGCCCGCCGAGAGCCAGGTGCTCAACACGCGCGCCCACGTCAAGGAGCGCGTCGGCCAGCTGCTCGTGTTCGCCGGCAAGGACTCCGAGCACGTTCAGGAGTTCGGTCCCGGCGACATCGGCGCCGTCGCGAAGCTGAAGGAGACGCGCGCCGGCGACTGGCTGGCGGCGCGCGACGAGCCGATCGAGATGCCGAGACTGAAGCTGCCCTCGCCGGTGATGGCGTTCGCGATCGAGCCGAAGAACAGAGGCGACGAGGACAAGGTGTTCGCGTCGCTGCGTCGGCTGCAGGAGGAGGATCCGACGATCGACCTGCACCGCGACCAGCAGACCGGCGAGCAGATCGTCGCCGGCCTCTCGCAGGTGCACGTCGAGGTCGTCGTAGATCGGCTTCGCGATCGCTTCGGCGTCGAGGTGACGTTGCAGCCGCCGCGCGTGCCCTACCAGGAGACGATCCGCGCTACGGCGAGCGCGCGCGGGCGCCACAAGAAGCAGTCCGGCGGCCGTGGACAATTTGGCGACTGCGAGATCGAGATCGCGCCGCTGGCGCTCGAGCAGGAGTTCGAGTTCGTCGACAACATCAAGGGCGGCGTGATACCCGGCTCGTTCATCCCCGCCGTCGAGAGGGGCGTGCGCGAGGCGATGGCCGCGGGCGTGCTCGCCGGATACCCCGTCAAGGGCGTGCGCGTGCGACTGTTCGACGGTCAGCACCATTCCGTCGACTCCTCCGAGATCGCGTTCAAGCTGGCCGGCGTTCAGGCGATGAGGCAGGCGCTCCAACAGGCCGAGCCGGTGCTGCTCGAGCCGATCATGCTCGTCACGCTGTCGGTCCCGGAGGCGTACGTCGGCGACGTGATCGGCGACCTCAACAGCCGTCGCGGACGCCCACAGGGGATGGAGCCGGCCGGTGCGATGACCGAGATCAAGGCCGAGGTGCCGATGGCCGAGATGCTCAGCTACGCGCCCGATCTGCGTTCGATCACGGGCGGCCAGGGCGACTACACGCTCGAGTTCCTGCGCTACGAGGAGATGCCGGCGCACCTCGCGCAGAAGGTGATCGACGGGGCGCCGGCGGAGCGCGCCGCGACGCACGCTTGAGGCCGCGCGCTTGACGGCCGAGCTACGCTGCTGGACTGATGGCGACCCGATCGATCGTCACGTCTCAGCCGGACGTCGCGTGCGACGTCTGCGAGCGTCGCTTGCTGCGCGGCGAGCAGCCCGACCTGTTTCTCGCCGCCGGACAGCCGCGGACGGTCTGCGAGCTGTGTGCGCCGCGCGCCGCGCACCAGGGCTGGAAGCGCGGCTCCGAACAGCACACGGCGAGCGCCGAGCCGATCTCCTCGCGTCGCGGGCGCCGGCTGCTCGGCCGTTTGCGCCAATCGCGGCGGCCGGACGAACGCGACGTGGCGGGCGTCTATGACGCCGCCGCGCCGGCGCTCGACGCCGAGCGGCCGTACGACGCGCTCGGCGACGACGTCGTCGCCGAGCAGCCGCACGGCCGCGGCGGCGGTCTCGCCGCGCCCGTCCGCGCCGGCGCGCCCGTCGATCGGCCCGCCGAGCAGACGCCGGCGCCGGTGGCCGACGGCCCGCTGCAGCGCGCGCTCGACGCCTTCAACGCCGGCGAGTACACGCGCCGGGTCGCCAGCCTGACGCGCTCGCTCGGTGCGCCAGAGGTCACCGTCCGCCCCGGCGAGGCCGTCGCGAGCTGTGTCGTCATCGTGCTCGCCTGGGAACTTTGCTGGTATGCCTACGAGGTCGACCTCGACGACCGATCGAAGCTCGGCCAGCAGAGCATCGACGTGCGTGCGATCGCGCAGGGCACCGAGCTCTCCGAGCTCGGCCCCGACGACCGCCTCGCCAACGCGCTCGCCGACGAGCGCGGCGCGCTCGCGCTGCGCTAGCCGCTCGCGCCGCAGGCCGGCGCGCCAGCCGGCCGCAAAGCGCCGTCGACGGCGCCGGGACGTGTTGCGGCTCTTGCTATCTGAAAGACAGGCTGTAACATCGGCTGGAGATGGTCTACTGCGTCGTGCCAAAGCCGCTTGCCGACGAGCTCTACCCGAAGCTCGTCAAGCACTACGAGAACGACGACAACGTCACGGTGATCGTCGACCGTCGCGTCGCCGACCGGCGCGCCCGCCACGGGCGTTCGTCGATGCGCGACGCCGGCGATCACGCGCAGCGGCGGATCGTGCGCGACCGTCGCCGTGCGCGCGTCGCCGGCGACCTGCTGCCGCTCGCGCAAGCATCCGCCTAGACATCATCGGTTCCGCCCGGTCGCGAGATACCTTCCCGCGGATGAGGCTCGTTGTGCATGTCGACGGCGGCGCTCGCGGCAACCCCGGACCGGCGGCCGCCGCGTGCGTGATCGCCGGCGCCGACGGCGAGCCGCTCGCCGAGGACGCGCAGTTGCTCGGGCGCACGACGAACAACGTCGCCGAGTATCGCGCGCTGCTGCTCGGGTTGCAGCGCGCGCGCGAGCTCGGCGCCGACGACGTCGAGGTGATCGGCGACTCCGAGCTGATCGCGAAGCAGGTGCTCGGCGAGTACAAGGTCAAGAACGAGGCGCTGCGCGCGCTGCACCGCGAGGCGACCGCCGCGCTGCGCGCGTTTCGGCGCTGGTCGATCCGCACCGTCCCGCGCGCGCAGAACGCCGAGGCCGATCGCCTGGTGAACGCCGCGCTCGACCAGCAGCGCGACGCCAGCAGGCTTTAGTGCAGCGGCCTGGCTGAGCGGGCGATAGCGAGCATCTGCTCGTTCGAAAGGTCCTCGAGCAGCGTGTTCGTCACCCAATAGAGCATGTTCCCCTCGCGCCACGCGACCAGGTGGATGTGGCTGCCGTCGGTGAAGATCATGTACGTGACGTGGTCGATTTTGCGCTGCTGGTTGGGGTGCGCGATCAGCGGCGGGTTCGGCCAGTCGGTTCCCTCGAAGTCGTAGTAGCCCCCCAACGTGTCCTGCTGCCAGACGGCGACGTAGGCGTGGCGCAGACGCCCTAGCTGATCGCGCAGGTCGTATGCGCGCGCCGGCTGCTCGACGCCCGCGGCGGTCTGCAGCGACGGGTAGAGCACCTGCAGCGGCATGTTGACGGTCGCTTTCGCCAGTTCGTCGTTGCCCGTGATCGATGACGACGCGAGCCCGAGCGATGCCGCCGATGGCGTCGAGGAGGAGTGCGAGGCGTGGTGGCCGTGCGCGCTGTGCGACGGCGCCGGGCTCGGGTGCGGTTCGGTCACCGTTTCGTGGCCGTACAGGAACTCGTCGAGCGTCGCGCGCTCGAGTTCCGGCGTGCTCGTCACGTACGAGCCGCCCTTCAGCGCGAAGTTCGTGCTCGTCGCGCGGAACTTGACCTGGCGCAGCGGCTTCCCCTGCGAGAAGCCGATCAGCTTCGCCAGTTCGATCAGCTGGCTGGCCGAGGAGCTGAACCCGGCCGTGACGATCGCCTTGCCGACGGCTTTCGCCACGTGGTCGATCTGTCCGAGCACGTCTTCCGGCGAGATCTGCTCGCGCAGCGCCCGCAGGAAGTCCTGCTGGCGCGCGACGCGCACGAAGTCCGAGTCGCCGTGACGGTAGCGCACGTAGCTCAGCGCGTTGTTGTAACAGAGCTTCTGATAGCCCGGCTGGAGGTTGATTTCCGAATATTCTTCGCCGCCTTCGCCGTTGACGTGCAGATAGCGGTGGTCGACGTTCACGTACACGCAGCCGAGCGTGTCGACGACCTTGATGAAGCCGCCGAAGTTGACGTCGATGATCCCGTTCAGTTTCAGGCCGGGGAACACTTCGTGCTCGATCGTTTCCGCCGCCAGCACGAGCGAGCCTCTGACGCCGTCGAGTTTCGACCCGTACGTGTACGCGGCGTTGATCTTTTCCTGCGGGTAGTACGCGCCGCTGCGGCTTTTGATGTCGACGAGCAGATCGCGCGGGATCGACAGCACCGAGGTCTGACCCTGTTCGGGGTCGAAGCGCACGAGCAGGATCGTGTCGCTATGCGGCGGGTCGCTGCGGTCGAGCAGGTCCTTCGACTTTTCGCGCCGGTCCGAGCCCAAGATCAGGTACGTCTGCGGGCCGCCGTTGTAGCTGATCAGCCCCTTCGGCGCCTTGATCGGGTTGACGATCACCTCCTTCGCGAGCTTTTCGACCGTGTTCAGCGCGACCGTAGCCGTCGCGCCGCCGGCGAGCAGCACGATCAGCACCGACGCGATCGAGAAGCGCAGCCACATTCGGCGCGCGTGGGAAGGCGGCAGCTCGTCATCCATCGGTTGTCAGCTCTCTACGGCTCATACCGCCACGCGACATACGCCGCCCCCGACTGGCACGCACGCCCGCCAAGGCTACCGAGACGTCCGGCGTGCCCGCGCCGCGTCGGGAGGTACCCTCGCAGCCGTGCTCAGCGCGAGAAACCGCGAGCTGTTGGGCCTCGTGCCCTCGGCGCTTCTGGTGATCGCCGGCTTCACCGCGATCTTCATCCAGTCCGAAGACAACGCGCCCGGCGCTCCCGCGAACATCGCGCTCAACCACGCGTCGAGCGTGTCGCTGACCTACGGCGCGCTGTTCCTCGTGCTGTGCGTCGCCGGACACCTCGTGATCCGCTTCTCACTGCCACACGCCGATCCGTATCTGTTCCCGATCGCCGCCGTGCTCGCGAGCATCGGCATCGTGATGGTCTACCGGATCGAACCGACGCTCGCGCGCCAGCAGGCGCAGTGGATGATCGTCGGGCTCGTGCTGTTCGCGGGGACGATCATCACGCTGCGCCGGCGCGGCGTCGCGGTGCTCGAGCGCTACCGCTACACGATCGCCGCCGTCGGCATCGGCATGACGATCCTGCCGCGACTACCCGGCATCGGCGCCCAGGTCAACGGCGCCTACCTCGACGTCCACCTCGGCAGCATCTCCTTCCAGCCGTCCGAGCTGGCGAAGATCGCGATCGTCGTTTTCCTCGCCAGCTACCTGCACGACAACCGCCAGCTGCTCGTCACGGC
Organism: Solirubrobacteraceae bacterium; assembly: GCA_035486335.1. Taxonomy (GTDB): domain Bacteria; phylum Actinomycetota; class Thermoleophilia; order Solirubrobacterales; family Solirubrobacteraceae; genus Palsa-744. The sequence goes on along the minus strand of DATHND010000034.1, from coordinate 1,556 downwards.
CGGCCGTCGCGTGCTCGGCCTGACGATCCCGCCGATGAAGCAGTTCGGGCCGATGCTGATCGTTTGGGGCGCAGCGATCGGCACGCTGCTGTTGACGCGCGAGCTCGGCACCTCGTTGATGTTCTACGGCGCGTTCCTCGCGCTGCTGTACGTCGCGACCGGTCGCTTCTCGTTCCCGTTGATCGGCCTCGTCCTGTTCGCGCTCGGCGCGTGGTTCGTCGCGACTCACGTCAGCCACGTGCAGGCGCGCGTGCTCGCGTGGGAACGCCCGTTCGACCCGGTGCTCTACAGCAGGCCGTTCGGCGGCAGCTACCAGCTCGCGCAGTCGCTCTTCGCGCAGGCCGACGGCGGGCTGCTTGGAACCGGCTTCGACCAGTCGCTGCTGCGCCTGCCGCACGGCGGCGGCTCGATCCTGCCGGTGCCCGAAAGCGACACGATCTACGCGGTCATCACGAACGAGCTCGGCCTCGCCGGCGCCGCCGTGCTGTTGCTCGTCTACCTGCTGTTCATCGCGCGCGGCCTGAAGACCGCCGCGCTCGCGCGCGACTCGTTCTCGAAGCTGCTCGCGACCGGCCTCTCGTTCGTCGTCGCGATGCAGGTCTTCGTGATCGTCGGCGGCGTCACGCGCGTGATCCCGCTGACCGGCGTCACGATGCCGTTCGTCGCCTACGGCGGCTCCTCCGTCGTGATGAACTTCGTGCTGCTCGCGCTGCTGCTCGTCGTCTCTGATCGAGCGCGTCGGCCGTACGCGGGGCGCTCCGCGCGCTGAGCGCAGGAGGGAGAGGGGAGGGGTCGCTCTCGATTCGGCGCCGATGACAATTGTCCATACAGCGTATGTACGTTTGTACGTTGCGTGAAAACGTGGACACATGCCGACTGCGGGCCGTCGGACGGTCGTCTTCGGGCGAAGCACGCATCGTCCGCGTTCCGCAGGGGACGCGGCGCCCCCGTCGAAGTCCTCGCCACGATGCGGACCTCGACGATCGCCGCCAAGCCGCGGCTGCTGATGCGCGCGCCCGTGCGCGCCGCGCAGCAGCGCTACCGCGGCGAACCGATGCCGCTGCCCGGCGCCGAGCGGATCTGCTCGCCCGCCGGCCTGCAGCGGCGCCCGTGGCTCGCGCGCCTGCGCCGTGCGCTCGCCGACGACCTGCTTGTGCTGCATTATCAGCCGATCGTCTCGCTCGCCGACGGGCGCATCTCCCACCACGAGGCGCTCGTGCGGCTGATCGACGAGGACGACGGCGGCCTGATCGGTCCCGCGAGCTTCCTACCCGCCGCCGAGCGCTACGGGCTGATCGGCGAGATCGACCGCGTCGTGCTCGACAAGGTCGCCGAGCAGCTCCGCCGGCGCTCGGGCGAGCACGGCAGCATCGCGATGAACGTCTCCGCGCTGTCCGTCACCGACCGCGACATGCTCGGCTACGTCGAGCGCGGGCTCGCGCGCCACGGCGTCGACCCCTCGCGCCTCGTAATCGAGGTCACCGAGACCGCCTCGATCTCCGACATGCGCATGGCGCGAGCCTTCTGCGACGGCGTGCACCGGCTCGGCGGGGCGA
>DATHND010000033.1:0-5124 GCA_035486335.1 Solirubrobacteraceae bacterium | reverse complement strand
GATGTTCGGCTCGCCCTGCGGGTCGTAGAAGCCGTCGCCGCCGGTCTTCGCGCCGAGTTTGCCGTTGGCGACGAGCTTCTGCATGCCCTTGGGCACGTAGAAGCGTTCCTCGCCATAGGAGGCGACAAGGTGCTCGGCGACGTGCAGGACGGTGTCGAGGCCGAGCAGGTTGACGAGGTAGTAGGGCCCAACCGGCGTCACGCCGGCGGCGCCGACGCCCTCGTCGATCGCCTTGATCGACAGGCTCTTCTCCTCTTGCTCGCGCCAGATCTCGGAGATGCCGGAGTTGAGGATGCGGTTGACGACGAACCCGGGCACCTCCGCGCAGGTGATCGGCTGCTTGCGGATCGACTGCGCGAACGTGACCGCCGTGGCGACAGTCTCCGAGGAGGTCTCCTCGCCCTCGACGATCTCGATCAGCGGCATGATCGACGCCGGGTAGAAATAGTGGAAGCCGACGACCTGCTCGGGACGCAGCGTCGCTTCGCCGATCTCGGTGATCGACAGCGACGAGGTGTTCGACGCGAGCACCGCGTGGCCGGGCGTGCACGCGTCGAGCTCGGCGAACACGGCCTGCTTGATCTGCATCCGCTCGGGGACGGCCTCGATCACGAAATCGACGTCGCCGAACGGCGCGTAGGAGGTCGTTCCCTCGATGCGCCCGACGATCTCGGCGATCTGCGCCTCGCCCTGCTCGGGCGTCAGCTTGCCCTTCTCGACGAGTTTGCCGACGTGGCCGCTGGTCACATTGCGGGCCTCGTCGAGCCCCGCCTGCACGAGCGCGTCGTCGATGTCCTTGAGCACGACTTGGATTCCGGCGGCGGCGATCGTCTGGGCGATCTGTCCGCCCATCGTCCCGGCGCCGACGACGGCGGCTTTGAACACGAACATGCTGGTTTCTCGTCTCCTCTTGCGGTTAGGGTCGCCGCAGCGTACCGGCCGCGCTGCCGTCGCGGCCGGCGCCTGGAACGCACCCACACGACTCGCGCCGGGCACCGCATCGCCGGCGCCGTGCGCGGGTTGCAGGTGTAGGCGCAGCACGATCGCGGGTAGGAGGCGGACATGAGCCAAACGACTTCACTTCAGAGACGCACTTCAGGGGGTGACGGCCCCGCCAGGGGCCTCACGAGGCGCTGGCGCGGGCCGGCGATCGGCGCGGCCGTGCTCGTCGCGCTGGCGCTGCCCGCAGCCGCGCAGGCCGCCGGCGCGCCAAAGGCGACGACCGGCGGCGCGCACGACGTGAGCTACGCGTCGGCGACGCTCTCCGGCACGGTCAAACCGAACGGGAGCGACACGTCGTACTACTTCCAGTACGGACCGACGAAGGCGTACGGCCTGCAGTCGTCGATCGCCGACGCCGGCGCGGGCAGCGGCGGCGTCGCCGTGCGCCTGCCGATCGCCGGCCTGCAGCCGATCACCGTCTACCACTTCCGCCTCGTCGCCGTCAGCGCGAGCGGCGTCAGCATCGGCTCGGACAATGCGTTCAAAACGGAAAAGATCCCGCTGTCGCTGGCGGTCTTCACCTCGCCCAACCCGGTCGCGTTCGGCGACCCCGTGACGATCCAGGGAACGCTGTCCGGCACCGGCAACGCGAATCGCGTCGTCGTACTGCAGGCGAACACGTTCCCGTTCATGGGCGCCTTCCAGAGCATCGGCAACCCGGAGCTGACCTCGGCGACCGGCGGCTTCAGCTTCGTCGTGCCGTCGCTGACCGCCGCGACGCAGTTCCGCGTGTTCACGACGACGAGCACGCCGGTCGTCAGCCCGGTGGCGCTCGAGTACGTCGCCGTGCGCGTCTCGAGTCACGTCGCGCGCACGCGCCGGCGCGGCTTCGCGCGGATCTACGGCACGGTCACGCCGGCCGCCAACGGCATGCAGGTCGGGATCCTGCGGATCGAACATGGCCACGGCGTGCTCGCCGGCGGAACCGTGCTGAGCCCGCTCGGCTCGAGCAGCTCGCAGTTCAGCCGCGTCGTGCGCGTGCGCAAGGGCGCCTACCGCGTGCTCGTGCGCGTCACGTCCGGCCCCGTCGTCTCGGCCTACGGAGCGCCGCTGTTGATCGGCTAGGCCGGGCAGCATCCGGTCGGGCGAGAACCGCGTGCGCTCGGCGCTCGAGCGCACGCGGTCGGCGGCGCCACCGTCGGCGACGCCGCCCGAAACCCGACCGATCCCGACGCGGAAGCGCTAGACGGCGACCGCCGCCGGCTCCTCGACGCGCCGCGGCAACAGCGTTTCGCGGGCGATCACAAGGCGCTGGATCTGCGAGGTGCCCTCGTACAACTGCATGATCTTCGCGTCGCGGAACAGCTTCTCGACGGGGTACTCCTTGATGAAGCCGTAGCCGCCGTAGACCTGGACGGCTTCGGTCGCGGTCTTCATCGCCGTGTCGGCGGCGAAGCGCTTGGCGTGCGAGGAGACGAGCGTGTTGCGTTCGCCGTTGTCGAGCATCGCGGCCGACTTCCAAGTCAACAGGCGCGCCGCCTCGATCTCGGTCGCCATGTCGGCGATGATGAACTGGATCGCCTGGTGCATCGCGATCGGCACGCCGAACTGGACGCGTTCGCGCGCATAGTCGGTCGCGAACTCGAACGCCGCGCGCGCGATGCCGGTCGCCATCGCGGCGACGCCCGGGCGTGTGCGATCGAGCGTCATCATCGCGAGCTTGAAGCCGTGGTTTTCCTCACCGAGCAGGTTCTCGGCCGGCACCTCGACGTCGTTGAACGAGATCGTCGCCGTGTTCGACGCGCGCTGCCCGAGCTTGTCCTCCTTCTTGTCGACGACAACGCCCCAATCGCGCTCGACGACGAACGCCGAGATGCCACGGTGGCCGGCGTCCTTGTCGGTCTTCGCGTAGACCGTGTAGTAGTCGGCGTAGCCGCCGTTCGTGATGAAGCACTTCGAGCCGTTGATGACGTACTTGTCGCCCTTCTTGACGGCCGTCGTACGCATCCCGGAGACATCCGAGCCGGCGTCCGGCTCGGTCAAACAGAACGAGGCGAGCTTCGGCGCTTCGGTCAGCATGCCGAGGTACTTCTTCTTCGTCTCCTCGGAGCCGCCGAGCGCGATCGGCGCGGTCGCGAGACCGTTGCAGCCGAGCGAGGTCTGAATGCCGGAGCAGCCCCACGAGAGCTCTTCCTCGATCAGGCAGCCGTCGAGGTAGCCGGCGCCGGTGCCGCCGTACGCCTCCTCGATGTGGGAGTTCATCAGGCCGACCTCCCACGCCTTCTCGATGATGTCCTGCGGCCACGTGCCGTCCTTGTCGTACTCCCAGGCGACCGGGCGGATCTCCTTGACGGCGAAGTCGTGCGCCATCTCGCGCAGGTTCTTCTGCTCATCGGTGAGCGTGAAATCGACCATTTCTTCGGATTCCCCCTAACAGGTGGCGGATGCGGTTCGGATCTGGCGCGTCGCGCGCAATGATTGACTGGTCAGTCAATCCGCAGGGTAGCGGAGCGCGCGGGGATCAGCAACAATCGGACGGTGCTGCAGAGCGCATTCCCGATCGTCGTGTTCGGCGCCGTCGCGCTGTCGGTCGTGATGTCGCTCGTGTTCCTGTTCAGCCGCGGCAGCCTGTACGACCAGATCGGCGAGAACGGATTCGCGACCGAGCGCGACGCCGGCCCCGAAGCGCCGCCGGCGCCGCCCGGCTCGCTCGCCGATCGCGCCGAGCAGGAGCGCGAGATCCGCCAGATGCTGCATGCGCGCAGCGAGCGGATGGTCGGTCGCGGCGAGCCGGCGCTCGACATCGACGCCGAGGTCGCGCGTCTGCTCGGCGGCGCCAACCCAGGCGCTTCGGCGCCGACGACGCGCGGGCACGACCCTGGCCTCGAGCGCGAAGTGCGCCAACTCGTCCAGGCGCGCAACGAGCGACGCGAGCGCCAGGGGCTCGACGCGCTCGACGTCGACGCCGAGGTCGCGCGCACGCTCGACGAACTGACGCCGTAGCGGCGGCAACGAGAGCGCGATCCGCACCAGCGCTCGCACGACGCGCACCGCCGCCATATCCACACGGATGCGCGAGTCGGGTATAAACGCGCGAATGAAGGACGCGCGCCGCTTTCAACTCGACGAGCTGACGATCCGTCCGGGCACCTACTTCAACCCGCAGACCGAGGTGCTGATCGTCGTCGACGACTCGCCGGAGGTCGACCATGAGATCTTCGAGACCGGCGACTTCGACAGTGAGGACTGGGTGCTGATCTCCGACGACACGCCGCTCGACGAGCGCAAGCGCGACGACCTGATCGAGCAGTTCCAGGTCACATACCAGCCTGGCGGCGAACTGCTCACGGCCGGCGACGACGAGGCGGACGACGAGGAAGACGAGGACGAGCTCGAACCGGACGAGCTCGAGCTCGACGCCGAGTAGGCAGCGTCACCGCGTCGGGCGTCGGGCTTGCGCGTCGGGCAGTCGGGCGTCGGGCTTGTATTCGCCGTTTTGCAGCCCGATAGCAATTGCATATACACCGTATGTACACCTGCTATCGGCTTCGAGAACTCGTAACCATCTCCCCGCCTCCGCGCCCTACTCTGCCGCGTAGCCCGTCAACGGCCTGCCGGGCTACCCGCAACTAGCGATCACACGCGCGTGTTCCGGGAGCGTGAGTCGATCCTCCGCGGATGCGCACCTGTGTTCCGATGCACGTGAGGATGCGCGTGCGCACGATGCAACGCGCGCTGCGTTCGCGCGGCGCGCCGCTCGTAGCATGCGCGGCGTGCACGTAAAGCTCCCGCCCGCGCTTCTGATCGGCGCGGTGATGACGTCGGTTGCGCTCGCGGGCGGTGGCGCGGCGCTCGCGGCGACAGGGCAGGCGAACCGCGCAAGCGCGCGGCGCGCGGCGGCGAAGCCGACGGTCGGCTCCGCGCTGCAGAGCCTGCAGCGCAGCGGTCAGATCACGCCGGCGCTGTACGCGAAATACGCGAGCGCGTACGCGGCCGCGACGCGCTCGCTCGGCCGGCTCAGCGGGACGCGGCGCGCCGAACTCGGCGCGGTCGTCGCGAACGTGCAGGCGATGGCGGCGAGCGGCTACTTCAGCCCGTCACGCTTGCCGGTGATCTTCCTCACGCTCGAACGCAACCGGCAGTGGTGGACGAGTGAATCGCTGCTCGAAGGCGGCGCGCGGA
>DATHND010000032.1:0-17419 GCA_035486335.1 Solirubrobacteraceae bacterium | reverse complement strand
TTGCGCGACGAGCGTTTGGCTTTCTTCGCCGAAGATGAACGCGCCGGCTTCGAGGCGCACCTTCTTGCCGACGATCGCGCCGGTCAGCGTTCCCGCGCCGCTGAGGATGATTTCAGCTTCGGGAGCGTAGATGCTCGCCTTCAGCGACCCGCTGTTGGCGACGGTCAGTGGCCCTTTGCCGCGCATCATGATCAGCAGCGCGCCCGGCCCGTTCGGGTTTTCCAGGTGGGCGTTTCCTTCGATCGTGAACTTGCCCGAAGTCGTCGGGCATTCTTTGTTGCCCGCGTTGTCGTCGATGAACATTTCGACTTTTGCGCCAGATGCGATTTTGAGTTCACCGTTGCGTTCCGCGAGCATGTTACAGAAATAGTATTTCGCGCCGGCGAGCGTCAGTTTGCTGTTGCTGCTCAGTGTCAATTCGTCTTTCGGCGAACCGGTGAATTTGTTCGCCGATTTTCCTTCGGTAAAGAATTCATCGGTCGTGCCGATCCGAATGTCGTCATTTTCAATCGCCGTCGGGTGAATGGCCGGCAGGCTCGCTTCGATTGGGCAGCCTGAGCTGCGCGTGATTTCAAACGATGGGTTCGAGCTCATGCCACCGACCCCGCCGACCGTGACGCCGGATTTGTTGCGTTCGGTTCCCGCCGCCGGTTTGAATTCACCGCCGGGGCAGATTTCAAAGCCCTTTTCGAACGCGGCGCTTCCTTCGCCCTTGATTTTAGTGTTGCTGGCGACGACTGCGGTCGCTTTCACGCTGCCGCTTACTTTGACTTCTTCCAGTCCGAGGATCCCGCTCACCGCGAAGAGCGATTCGCCGACCGCAGATTCGATTCGCGTCTGCAGTCTCGTGGATTCGATGTTGTTGACCGTCGCCTCAGCGGTGACGCATCGCTGGACGATCCCGGATTTGACCGCCACAGTCTGGCCGGCGCATTTCGCGCCCGTACTCAGCGGCAGCGACGTCCAGTACTGGTACGTGGCGCCATTGCCGAGGGCTTCAGAAGGGCTTTTGCATTCGCTTTCGCTCGTCTTCACTTCGCTGCCGGCGATGCACTGGCTGCTTGTCGGCTTGAGCTGATTGAGGCGGTAGGCGGCGACCTGCAGCCCCGCTTCCGCGGCCTCGAGCCCCGACTTGACGTTGGTGTCGCGCGTGGTCGACTTCGACGATTGAACCGCGACCGCGATCGCCGTGCCGGCCAGCACGGTGATCACGAACAGAACGATGACCGCGGCCGGCAGCACGAAGCCGGCGTCGCCGTTCCCGCGGCAGGTATCGATGATGCGCGTCACGACCGTCGCTGCGCGCGCTCGTGTGCAAGCGGGCCGGGCGTGGGGAGGGTTGTTCGACGGCAAGCTCATGAGCCTGGCTGTGCTAGCAGCGTCGAGGCGCGCACGGCGGCCGGTTCACGACCGCTCGGCACCGTGACCGTGACGACGACGGTGAGGCGCTTGTAGCTTTCATTCGAGCACAGTTTTTTGCCGGCTTCTTCTTTGCTGCAGACGCTGTCGGTGTGCCACGTGATGAAGTCGTAGACCTTGCCGCTCACGTTGCCGTCGGTCCATTCGCACGCGCCGGGTTTTTCCGTGCATTTGCGGCCGGTCGGCGACGTTGCAGCGATGCCGCATTCGGTCGTGGTTGTGCTCGTGCATTCGACTTCGGTTTTGGCGAGCACGAGCGGCTCTTCTTCTCCGGTGTTGTTCGCGTTCCAAGCGAAGCACGAGCTCGAGGAACACTTGACCGGGCTCGAGTAATTGACGTAGTAATCGGGGTTGCTCGATTCGGTCGAGTGAGCCGGGGTCGAGATCATCGCAAGCTGTTCGAACGGCGTCGTCTGCAGCCGCTCGAGCTCGAGCTGCGCGCGATGCGCGCCAGCGGTACGGCGTTCGGACAGGAGATCGAGCTTGCGCGCGCTGTTGAACGCGCCGATCAGGCCGAGGATGCCGACGACGAGGATCAGCGCGGCGACGAGCACCTCGACCATCGAAAGCCCCTCCTCCGAGAGCACGAGGTGTGAGTGAGCGGGCACGATCGTGGGCGTCATCTTCAGCCTTCGAGGTCGAGGTTGCGCATGTATGCGGCGTCGGTCAGGACGACGTGGTCTTTGTACGCGCTGCTATTGACCTGTTTGAGCGATCCACTGGCCGGCAGTTCGAGCTTCAGCGTCACGTAGGTGGGGGCGGTCGTGGTCACCACATTTTGCTTGAAGTACTTGAAGACTTCGGTCCCGTTGATCAGGCCACGCACGATCGGCGTGCCTGTCGTCGGAAGGGCTTCGCCTGCTTTCGCGGCGAACCGCACGCACTCGTATTTCGTGCCGGTTTCGATCAGCCCGCATTCGTACTTGATGAGGTATTCCGTGCCGCCGATCGTCGCTTTGAAGCCGATCGTGCTCGCTTCGGCCGTTTCGACCTTCGACGCTTGGCGGATTTCGCGAGCCATGCGCGCGAGGCCCACGCGCCCTTTCTGCAGCGTCAGCGCCCATTCGGTGTCGCGCGCCTCAACCCTCTGGCTGGTTGCGAGCATGCTCAAGATCGCCCCGAACACGCCGACGGCCAGGGTCAGCGCGACCAGCAGCTCGATCAGCGTGAATCCCGTCTCGTCGGCCGCGCGCAGCAGCGTCCGTGAGAGCGACCGCCTCTGGTAGGCCTGGATCGTGGCGATGGATACGAGCACGGGCATAGTGGTCCCACGTCCCTTGTCGGCAGACGCCGCCGCTTACTCAAGCCCAGGGCGACGCCGATCGACTAGCCGGCTGGCCGTCGCGAGTAACGCAAGCGCGAAGCGCGTATCGATCAGCTGAAGCTGTGCGAACGTGTGCAGCGCTTACAATCCGGCTTCCCCCGGGGGACTGGTGTATCGGTAACACGGTGGTCTCCAAAACCGCAACGCCAGGTTCGATTCCTGGGTCCCCCGCTCCGAAGAAATGGCTCTGCAGAGCTAGACGAGCAGGGCCCCCGCGCGGGGGCCCTGCTCCTACAACTGCTCGCTCGACAGGCCGCGCGCGCCGATCGATCGCCCACCGGCGCGCGCGTCTCTCGCTCAGGCGTTCCCGCTCAGTGGTGCGGCATCCAGAGCAGGCCCTTGGATTTGCCGAGGCCTGTAAGGAACGGCGTCAGCGCGCCGGTGCTCAGGTCGATCGTGTCGACCTCGGTGTTGTCCGCCGACGCGCCGACCGTGTCGAGGGACGCGAACGCCTCGCCGGCCGTGAACGGGCCGGTGACCGCGTAGACGGCGCCGGCGCCGTTGTCGACGACGAGCAGCGTGCCGGTCGAGCCGGTGCTCCAGCGGACGTCGTCCACGCCCGCGGGCTGGCCTTCGTGCGAGAGAACGAGTCGCGTGAGCTTCGGTTCGATCGTCGCCAGCCGCGCGGCGAACACGAGCTGCTGATCGGCCTGGCCGTCGACGACGAGCTGACCGGCGAAGCGCGGGCTCGTGCTCGGCACGCTCGCGTTCGAGTCGGGGTCGGTGAGCCCGAGCTGCACCGTCAGACCGCTGACGGCGTCCTGGGCGAACGCGTTGTCCGCGAACGTGGGGGCCAGCGACGCCACGCCGGTCGCCGGGTCGAGCGTCACGCGGAACAGCGTGGTCGCCGATTCGTTCATCGGGTTCGAGGCGCTCAGGTAGAGCTTGCCGCGGTAGAAGACGGCCGCGTCGGTGCCGCCGCCGGTGAACACGCCGCCGCTGGTCGCGGAGTCGGGCGCCGGCTGGTAGCTGTAGTGGCGGAGCTGCTGGCCGAGCGGCGCCGTCGGGTCGATCGTGTAGAGGCTCGAGTTGCCGTCCTCGTTGACCGTCGCGATCAGCTGCCTGTGCGACGGATCGCCGCCGAGGCCGTCGACCTTGCCTTCGAGGTTCCAGCTCTGAAGCGGTTTGCCGTTGCGGTCGTACTCGACCACCGTTCCGCTCGTCTGACCGGTCGTCGAGTTCGGTTCGCCCTTCGTGCCGACGCCGTTCTGCCAGCCCACGAACACGTGGTTGCCAAGCGAGGCGATGTCGTCGGGTCCGGCCGTGGCGGGAACCGTCGCCGGCGCGGATGCAAACGTCGTGACCGTGAATCCTGGCGCGGCGACCGGGGCGGCCGCCGCCGTCGCCGCCGCGGTTGCGGCGGCGAGTCCTGATACGGCAAACATCGTGAGGAGCTTCTGGAATGGGTTCATTTGACCGACGCTATCCCGCCTCATCGCCGGCGTGTCACGCGCTCGTTATCAGCCGGTGAGAACACACATAACGAGCGGCGCCTCGGGCGAGCGGCGCATCGCTCTCGCACGCCCGCCGGCACGCCGCAAGCGGCGGTCATCTGCTAATCTCTATAAAAATGATCGAGAAACTCGATATTATCAGGGCGCGAGGCTGAGCGGATGCGCGTCGACGTGCACCAGCATCTCTGGACCGAGCCGCTGCGCGCCGCGCTCGCCGAGCGCGTGGAGCTTCCGTTCGTGCGCAGCGAGCACGGTCTCACCGTGCTGTTTCTCGCCGGCGAGCGCCCGTACGTGATCGACGTCGCCGGCGAGGCACGCGCGCCGCGCGCCGCGCTCGTCGCACACGACGGGCTCGACCGCGCGCTCGTCTGTCTGTCGAGCCCGCTCGGTATCGAGCGCCTCGCGCGCGAGCACGCGCTGCCGCTGCTCGACGCCTACCACGACGGCGCGCTCGCGCTCGGCGCTCCGTTCGGCGTGTGGGGCGCCGTCGCGCTCGACGGCGCCGACGAGGCGGACGTCGACCGCGTCCTTGCGCGCGGCTGCATCGGCGTCTCGCTGCCCGCCGGCGCGCTCGCCGGCGTCGACGCGCTCGCGCGCATGCGACCGCTGCTGCGCCAACTCGAGGCCGCCGGCGCGCCGCTGCTCGTCCACCCCGGACCGGGACGCGGCGACGCGCGCACGGCCGGCCGCCACGGGCTCGAGCCGTCGCTCGCCGATCCGCTGTGGTGGTCGGCGCTGACGCGCTACGTCTCGCAGATGCACGCCGCCTGGCTGACATTCGTCAGCGCCGGGCGTCCCGAGCACCCGCGACTGCGCGTGATCTTCACGATGCTCGCCGGCCTCGCGCCGTTGCACGCCGAGCGCCTCTCCTCGCGCGGCGGCCCCGCGCCGCTGCGCGCCGATCCGCTGACCTTCTACGAGACCTCCTCCTACGGTCGCGGCTCCGCGCGGCGGATCGCCGAGATCGTCGGCGCCGATCAGATCCTCCACGGCTCCGACCGCCCCGTCGTAGATCCGCACGCGCACGGCCTGCCGGGCGATCTCGACTGGGATGCGATCGCGCTCGCCACGCGGCGCGCGCTCGGCGATCGCGCGCTCGCGTCGCTCGCCGCCGACCCCGACTCGCGAGCGCGCGAGGAGGCGCTCGTCCGATGAGCGCGCTCGCGACGCTCGCGCGCCCGCGTGGACGCGACCTGACGCCGGGCGAGCTCGAGGCGTTCGTGCGCGAGCTCGCCGACCGCCCCGAGCTGTGGATCGACCGCGTCCGCCACGACGCGACCCAGCGCGTGTGCGAGGAGCTGCTCGGCGACGCCCATCTGACCGCGTGGCTGATCTGCTGGACCGACGAGCAGGACACCGGCTTTCACGACCACGATCGCTCCGCCGGCGCCGTCGCTGTCGTCGGCGGGCGAGTCTGCGAGGAGCGCCTCGCCGTCGGCCGCGAGCCGGTCATGCGCACGTTCGCCGCCGGCGACGCGTTCCACTTCACGCCCGCCGACATCCACCGCGTCCATCACCGCGGTGACGATGCGGCCGTCACGCTGCACGTCTACTCGCCGCCGCTCGCGCGCATGGGCGCGTACTCGATCGACGAGCACGGCGTGCTCGCACGGCACGCGATTCCCTCCTCACAGGAGCTGCGCCCACTCGCGACGAGCGGCGCAGCCAGCGACCTAGCGACGGCGGCGTAGCCGTTAGCGCTTGGCGCCGGCCCGTCGCTCGATGCCGGCCTCGCCGGCGATCACGATCGAGCTGACGAGCCCCGGCTCGAATAGGCCGTGCTCGACGACGCCCGGCGTCGCGCTCAGCCTCGCGGCAAGCTCGCGCGGGTCGTCGAGCGCACCGAGGTAGTCGGCGATCAGCCCACCGTCGGGGCTGTGCGGCACGTCGCGCAACTCTGCCGGCGCGAGCTTTGCGAGCGTCGTGCCGACCGCGAACGGCACGAGCTCGAGCGGGATCGGCGCGTGCACGCGGCGCACGAGCTTCTCGTCGGAGACGATTACGACGAACCGCCGCGCGGCCGCGGCGACGATCTTCTCGCGCGTGTGCGCCGCGCCGCCGCCCTTGACGAGCCAGCCGTCGCCGTCGACCTGGTCGGCGCCGTCGATCGCGACGTCGAGCTCGCCGAGCTCGTCGAGGCCGGCGACCGTCAGGCCGAGCGCGCGCGCCCGCTGCTCGGTCGCCGGCGACGTCGCCGCGCAACGCACGCCGGCGAGCCCGCCGGCGGCGACGCGCTCGCCGAGCGCGTCGAGCAGGTACGCCACGGTCGAGCCCGTTCCAAGGCCGATGCGCATCCCGTCGCGCACCTCCTCGGCGGCCGCGCGCGCCGCGCTGCGCTTGTGTCGCGCGATCGACTCCGCGTCGCTCAGCGGCGGCTGCTCTGACCCAGTCGCACGCGAGGACGCCACGGCGCGGACGTTACCGCCCCGAGATCGCCGGCGAGTCGCAGCCGCTCCGGCGACTCGGGGCGGTGCAGCAGGAAACCCTGGCCGTACGTGCAGTCGAGCTCGCGCGCGAGCGCGAGCTGGCGGTGCGTCTCGATTCCGACCGCGACCGCCTTGAAGCCGGCCTTGTGCGACAGCGCGATCATCGCCGCGACCATCGCGCGCGTCTCGCGATCGCGCTCGAACGAGTCGATCAGCCGGCGGTCGAGCTTGAGCATGTCGAGCGGCAGGTTGCGCGGCAGCTTGATCGACGCGTCGCGCGCGCCGACGCTGTCGAGCGCGATCGCGACGCCGAGCGCTCGCACCTCGGCGAGCGTCGCGCGCGCACGGTCGGGGTCGCGCAGGACCGCCTCCTCGGAGACCTCGACGCACAGCGCGCGTCCCGGAAGCTCGAAGCGCGCCAGCTCGCGGCGCACGCGCTCGGCGAGGTCGAGCTCGCTCAGCTCGCGCGCCGAGACGTTGACCGAGATCAGCATCGACACGCCCTGTCGGCGCCACGCCGCGGCTTGCGCGCACGCCGTCTGCAGCACCCAGTCGCCGATCTGCACGATCAGCTCGCTCTCCTCCGCGCGTGGCAGGAACTGCGAGGGCAGCAGATCGTCGATCTTCGATTCCTCCTCGCCGTTCGGATGCCAGCGCACGAGCGCCTCACAGCCGACCGCGCGACCACCGGCGAGCGGCATGATCGGCTGGTAGGTCAGCAGCAGCTCGTCCTGCGGCAGCGCGCGCAGCAGCCGTTCTTCGATCTGCAGGTGCGCCGTCAGCTCTTCGCGCAGGCTCTCGTCGAACACCTCCAGGCGCCGCCCGCCGCCGCCCTTCGCGCGGTACATCGCGACGTCGGCTTCGCGCAGCATCGCCTCCGGGTCAGCGTTCGCGTCGGCCGTCAGCGAGACGCCGACGCTCGCCGGCATCGAGACCTCGGTCGGCCCGATGTGGAACGGTTCGCTCAACGTCTGCACGACGCGCTCGGCGAGCGCCAGCGCTTCGCCCTCGGTCTCGACTTCGTCGCCGAGGATCACGAACTCGTCGCCGCCGAGCCGCGCGACCGTGTCGCTGTCGCGCATCATCTCGGCGAGGCGCTCGGCGACGGCGATCAGCAGACGATCGCCGACGTCGTGGCCGAAGTTGTCGTTGATCGCCTTGAAGCGGTCGAGGTCGACGAACAGCAGCGCCACGACGCCGGGGCCGCGCGCGAGCCGCGCGAGCGCCTGGCGCGTGCGGTCCATCAGCAGCAGACGGTTCGGCAGGCGCGTCAGCGGGTCGCGCAGCGCCTGGCGCTCGAGCCACATTCGGTCGGTCACGTCCTTCGCCGCCGCGTACCAAGTGTCGCCGTCGCAGCGCGCGCTCCACAGCAGCCAGCGCCACGAGCCGTCGCGATGGCGATAGCGGTTCGTGAAGTTCTCCAGGTGCGCCGGGCGGTGGTTGCCGGCGAGCAGCAGCGCGAGCGTCTGCTCGACGTCGTCCGGGTGGATCAGCTCGTCGACCGGGTTCGCTTCGAGCTCCACGCGCGTCCACCCGAGCGCGTGCTCCCACGCCGGGTTCAGCAGCGTGAAGCGCCCGTCGAGCGAGATCGTCGCGAGCAGGTCGCTCGTCATCTCGAACAGGCGCGCGATCCGCGGATCGCCGGCCGGCGGCTCGTCCGGCGTGCCGGTCGTCGGTGCGTCCGTCCGCTCCGCCGCGTGCACGTCGGCCGCGCGCGCATCGCCAACGCGCAGCTGGGCGGCGTTGGCGATCGCCTCCGTCGGGGTGCCTGGGCTCGGTGAGCGCATTCCTGCGCATCCCCTCGGCCGGCCTGGCGCGCAACGCCTGGTGCAGCGGGCCGGATGGACGGATTGACTAGCGCACGAGCCCGTGTTTGCGGGCGATCGTGCGAGCTTTCAGATCCGGCGGGCGCGACCGGCGAGCGGTTAGCGAGCGGCGCTCAGCGGCGCCGCCGTCTCGCTCGGCGCGAGCTCGGCGGGCGCTTCGCGCAACTGCGGATCGCCGCGCAGGAAGCGCCAGACCGACAGGCACATCAGCAGCGTCATGATCACTGCGCTCGACACGCACCACTCGCAGATCGCGTGGATCGAGAACAGCTCGCGGCCTGTCAGATAACAGCTGAAGCCGAACCCGATGACCGTGAACGCGACCGTCGCGAACCGCGTCGTCTCCGTTTCCGGCGCCAACAGCGAGCCGAGGATCACGACGTAGCCGATCAGGCCGATCAGCGCGACCGGCACGCCGGCGAGCTCGGAGTAGATCGACGTCTGCACCTTCGTGCAGCTTTCGCCGGCCGTGCACGCTGGCTTGATGCCCGCGTAGTGCACGTATGTCAGGTAGCTCGCGACGCCGAGCCCGATCGTCGCGAGGACGGTCATCGTGATGCGCAGGGCTCGCGCGCTCACCGGAGCCCTACCCCAGCAGCTTGTTGATCGCCGATTCGAAGCCCGACGGATCGGTCAGCGACGAGTATTCGTGCTTCTGGCCCGGTTCGCCGCTCTTGCCGATCAGGAACGACGGCGTGCCCGTGAAGCCCTCCGTGTTCGCCGCCTGCGCGTCGGTCGCCACCGTGTTCGCGAACTGCGGGTTGTTCCGTTCGGACGTCCACGCGGGAAGCGAGAGCCCCGGCACTTGCTGCGCGAGTTCCTCGAGGTATTTCTCGGTCACGTAGCCCGTGTCCTCCTGCCCCTGCTCGTGGTAGAAGAGCTCGATGTAGTCCCACGCCTTCTGCTGCTTACCCGCCGCGAGCGCCGCGATCTGCTGCGTGCGGAAGGTTTCCGGTTCGCGCGTCGCCGTCTCGAGGTTGCGGTATTCGATCTTCAGCTTGCCCGTCCGCACATACTTTTCGATCAGCTTCGGCAGCGCGCCGAGCGTGAACTCCCTGCAGATCGGGCACTCGAGGTCGCCGAAGTACTGCATCGTCACCGGCGCGTTCGGGCCGCCGAGGACGTCGCCGTTCTGTGGGATCCCGGCGAGCAGCGACGTGACTTCCGTCTGCGCCTTCGGCGGCGCTTTGCCCTTCGATTTTTCGATCCCGCCCCCGGAGCTGCCGCCGCTCGTCGCCGCGACGATCACGATCACAATCACGATCACGACGCCAATCACCGAGCCAAGTTGGATCAGCCGTTTGCGGCGCTGCGCGCCGGCCGCCTCCGCTTGCTCGAGCGCCTTGCGCTGTTCGCGCGCCTGCTCGCGGCGCTGCTTGCGCGTCAGGTCCTGCTCGTCGTCCTCCTCGACCGTGCTCATGTCCGCAACTTATAAAGGTTTCGGTTCAACCTTGCCTAAGTTCGCGGCGACGCGCACATGCTCGGGGCGATCACGGCTGAGATCCGCGCGCGCTCGTGCCACGATGCACGTGCGCGCGCCGTGCGCGCGGGTGTGCATGTCGGCCCGCACAGCGCGATTTCCGCGTGCCTCCGTAGCTCAATTGGATAGAGCGCCGGCCTTCTAAGCCGGTGGTTGCTGGTTCGAGTCCAGCCGGGGGCGCTGAGTCTGGAGACGGCCGTTTCCGACGGTGGCGACCGCGTAGGAGAGGGCCAGGGCCTCGCTCACCCCCTGGCAGATTGGGCCCTAATGGGGACGGGCCCGTTTCCGACCGCCTTCAGCGAGCAGCCCCGATCCCCCGCGCGGGGGCTGTCGAGGGCGGCGGAACGGTCCTGGATCGCTTGCGGCGCGCTTGGCGCTGACGCCGCGCGCGCCGCGAGGCTTCCTTGCGCGCAGTTGCGATGATGGCGCGATTGTTCGCGCTCACGGTGCTCGTCTATCCGCTGGCGCTCGCGCTGCTGTGCGTCGGCGCCGGCCTGCTCGTCGACCGTGCCAGCGGCGCGTTCCTGCCGGCGGCGCTGCTGCCGAGCGTCGGCGCGGCGGCGCTGATCGGCGTCTCGCAGCTCAGCACGTGCTTCTCGGTCCTCGCGCGCGCGACGCCGTATCTGCTGCTCGCCGCCGCCGTCGCGGGCTTCGCACTCGGCGGCGCGCGGATCCGCATGCTGCTCGGCGCGCTCGCGCGACACGGCGCGCGCGAACGCGACGGCGCGCGCGCCGGGCGGCGATGCGCGCTCGCGCTCGCGCCGCTCGCGTACGCGCTCGCGATCGCGCCGGTGCTGCTCGGCGGGCGCGCGAGCTTCTCGTCGTTCATGGCGCTGTCGGACTCGGCCGTGCACATGATCGGCGCCGACTACTTGCTGCGCCACGGTCAGCAGTACGCGCATCTCGACTTGCGCAACTCGTACGGGCGGTTCATCGAGAACTACTACGGCACGGGCTATCCGTCGGGCGCCGACACGCTGTACGGCGGCAGCTCGCTGCTGCTCGGCCTGCCCCTGATCTGGACGTTCCAGCCGTTCGTCGCGTCGATGCTCGCGCTCGCGAGCGGGCCGGCGTGGGAGCTCGCGCGGCGCGTCGGCGTGCGCGGCGCGAGCGCGGCGCTGGCGGCGCTTGCGGTGACGGTCCCGGCGCTCGTGTACGGCTACGAGCTGGTCGGCTCGGTCAAGGAGATCGTCTCGCTGGCGATGCTGCTGACGCTCGGCGCGCTCGTCGTCGGGCATCGGCGCTGGCTGGCGCGCGGCGCGCGGCGCGCGATCCCGTTTGCGCTGGTGCTCGCCGCCGGCGTCTCTGCGCTCGGCGTCGGTTTCGGCGCGTGGGGTCTGGCCGCGGTGCTCGTGTTGCTGCTCGCGCTGATCGGCGGGCTGCGCGCGGGGTGGATCGAGCCGCGCGCCGCGCTCGCGACGGTCGCGACGGGGGCGCTCGCGCTGCTCGTCGCGGCGTGGCCGACGTGGCGCCACGTGTCGGCGTCGCTGCACGTCGCGCAGGCGATCGCGTCGACGAGCAACGCCGGCAACCTGCAGACGCCGCTGCGCTGGACGCAGGCGTTCGGCGTGTGGCTGCGCGGCAGCTACAAGGAGCCGCCGGTCGGCGTCTGGTCGGACGTGACGCACGCGCTCGTCGCCGTCGCGATCGCCGCGTGCGCGCTCGGCGGCGCGCAGCTGCTGCGCACTCGGCGCTTCGCGCTAGCGGGGTGGGTCGCGGCGACGCTCGTCGTGTGGATCGCGCTCGCCGACAGCGCGACGACGTGGGTCGATGCGAAGGCGCTCGTGCTCAGCTCGCCGGTCGTCGTGCTGCTCGCGTGGGGCGGCGTCGCGGCGCTGCGCGGCCGACCGCGCGATGCGCCCGCCGGTGGCCGCGCGCGCCGGCCCGCGCGCGGCGCTCTCGCCTCGCGGCTCGCCGCGGCGCTGCTCGCGCTCGCGCTGATCGGCGGCGTCGTCGGCTCGGACGCGGCGCAGTACCACGACTCCTCGCTCGCGCCGACGGCGCGCTATGAAGAGCTCGCGTCGATCAACCGGCGCTTCGCGCCGCTCGCGCACGGCGGGCCGGCGCTGTTCACGGATTTCGACGAATACTCGATGTACGTGCTGCGCGACCTCGACGTCGGCGGTCCGGACTTCGTCTATCCGCCGCCCGCGCTCGCGTCGCTCGCGGGCGGCTATGGGCGGCCGGTCGCGCTGCAGCGCGCCTCGCCGCAGCAGCTCGCCTCCTATCCGCTGATCGTCACGCGACGCGACCCGAGCGCGCCGCAGCCGCCGCCGTCGTACGCGCTCGCGTGGGAAGGGACGTACTACGAGGTGTGGTCGCGCGCGGGCGCCGGTCGACCGGCGCTCGCGCGCGGGCGCCGGCTGCAGCGCCGTGCGCGTCTCGTGCGCGTGCCGCTGGTCGGCGCCGGGCATCCGGTCGGCTGGGGGCGCGAGCGCGGGGGCTGGGCAATGCGCCGCGCGGGCACGCTGACAGTGCGCTTCGCGCTGCCGCGCGCGGGTAGCTGGACGCTGTGGCTGCAGGGCCAGTTCATGCCGCGCGTGACGGTCGCGCTCGACGGCGCTCGCGTGGCGAGCATCGCGGGACAGCTCGCGGGCAACTCGCTCGTGCCGGACGCCGCGCCGCCGATCCCACTGCGCCTGGCGGCGGGCGCGCACGCGCTGAGCGTGACGCGCGCCGGCTTCAGCCTGGCGCCGGGCAACGGCGGGCCGGCGGTGCTCGCGGCGGCGTTCCTGACGCCCGGCGCGACGGCGCCGGGCGGCGCCGGCGGCTCCATCGGGGGTTGAACGTACGCTGCACGCGAGTGCGCGCGCGGGAGACAGGGCGGGAGCAGGAGCCGGCGCGCGGCGCGCGCGGGCCGCGGGCGCCGCGGTGCGACCAGATCCTGCTCGGCGAGAACCTGCGACTGCTGCCGTCGTTCGCGGACGCGTCGTTTCAGCTCGTGTACATCGACCCGCCGTTCAACACGGGGCGCGCGCAGGTGCGAAAGACGCTGTCGGTCGTCGGCGACGAGCAGGGCGAGCGGAGGGGCTTCGGCGGCCGGCGCTACCGCACGCGGTTGCTCGCGCAGTCCTCCTACGGCGACGCGTTCGACGACTACCTCGGGTTCCTCGCGCCGCGCCTGGAGCAGGCGCACAGGCTGCTGCGCGATGACGGCACGCTGTACTTCCACATCGACTACCGCGAGGCGCACCACTGCAAGCTGCTGCTCGATCAGATCTTCGGACGCGAGTGCTTCCTCAACGAGCTGATTTGGGCGTACGACTACGGCGCGCGCGCGCGGCGTCGTTGGCCGGCGAAGCACGACACGATCCTCGTATACGTCAAGGATGCCGCCTCGTACTACTTCGACTCACGCGAAGTCGACCGCGAGCCGTACATGGCGCCGGGCCTCGTCGGCGCCGAGAAGGCGTCGCGCGGCAAGCTGCCGACGGACGTCTGGTGGCATACGATCGTGCCGACGAGCGGCGCCGAGAAGACCGGCTACCCGACGCAGAAGCCCGAGGGGATCGTGCGGCGGATGCTGCAGGCCTCGACGCGGCCGGGCGACTGGTGCCTTGACTTCTTCGCCGGCAGCGGCACGCTCGGCGCGGTCGCGTCGAAGCTCGAGCGCCGCTACGTGCTGATCGACTCAAACCCCGAGGCGGTGCGCGTGATGCGCGCGCGGCTCGGCGTGGAGGCGGCGGCGCCGCTGCGGGCGCGCGCCGACTGAGGGCGGCGCTGCCGGGACTACGTGTGGCACGCGCGCAACGCGCGCTGAGCACGGCGGGACCGGCGCGGCTCGACGCGACGTGAAAGCCTGTTGCGCGTGTACCACTTCGAGCTGCGCAAGTTCCCGCACACGCTGTGCCGCTACAACCAGAGCGAGCGGCAGATGCTCGCGCTCGCCGTGCCGTGGACGCGCGAGGAATGGGTCGAGGCGGGCGAACGCAAGTGGAACGTCAACGAGTCGAAGCTGACCGTGCTCGAGGGGCCGGAGCTGTCGCTGCAGGACATGGCGATGAGCCGCGGTTGGCGCAACGCGCGGCGCCGCGGCGAGGACGTGACCGAGCGGGTGCTCGGCGCGGCGCGCGAGCTTGGTGGCGGGAAGCCGGCGGCGCCAGAGCCGGCGCCGTCTGCGACCGGACCCGCGCCGGGGCCGGCGGATGCTGCGCAGTCGGCGCCTGACGCGCAGCTGCTCGTCGACTCGCTCGGCCTCGAGCTGCTCACGCTGCTCGACCGTCGCCCGGCGTCGCTCGCGCGCGTGTGGGCGCTCGCGCACGAGCGGCTCGGGCCCGGGCGGCCGGCGTCGGAGTCGCTCGCGCTGGCCGAACGCGCGACGCGCTCGTTGCTCGAGCGCGGGCTCGTCGTGCTGCTGCGCGGCGCCGGCGATGCGGCCCAGGGAAACGACGGCGTCGGCGGCTCCGCAGACCGCGAAGAGCTGGCGGGCGAGCAGATCGAGGCGGCGCTTCGCGCGATCGACGGCTGGTCGGCGACGGGCGCGGACTCGCTCGCGATCGCCCGCGGGTCGCAGGCGTGGCGCTAGACTTCGCCTCTCCCGTGGTGGGCGTAGCTCAGCTGGTAGAGCTCCTGGTTGTGGTCCAGGCGGTCGGGGGTTCGAGTCCCCTCGCTCACCCCTTAAACACCGCCGCGCGCAGCATCAGGGCCGGCGATCTTCGTCGGCGGCTGGGCGCTGAAGCAGCTGTGGCTGTTCATCGTCGCGCCGCTCGCCGGCGGGCTGCTGGGAGCGCTCGTGCATCGCGTGCTGTTCGGCGGCAGCCGGCCGGTCGCCCCGCGCGAGTCTGCCGTCGAGGCCGACGTCCAGCGCGTAGGATGCCGGCGCCTCGCCGGGTCGGCGGGAGAAACGCGACGATGGAGGGAAGCACGATGCTCACGCTCAACGGCCTCGCCGAGGTGAAGGCGTATGTGGGGAAGGAGCTCGGCGTCAGCGAGTGGTTGCTGGTCACGCAGGAGAAGATCGACGCGTTCGCCGCGGTGACGGGCGACGACCAGTGGATCCACGTCGACGTCGAGCGCGCCAAGCAGAGCCCGTTCGGCGGAACGATCGCGCACGGCTACTACACGCTGTCGCTCGCGCCGCGCTTCTCCTACGACATGTTCACGTTTGAAGGCTTCGCGTTCGGGATCAACTACGGGCTCAACCGCCTGCGCTTTCCCGCGCCGATGCCGGTTGGCGGCAAGGTGCGCATGCGCGCGCTGCTGAAGTCGGTCGAGGACATCCCCGGCGGCGCGCAGATCACCACCGAGCTGACGTTCGAGCGCGAGGGCGGCGAGAAGCCGGTGTGCGTCGCCGAGTCGCTGTCGCGCGTGTACACGGGTTAGTCGGGAGCGCCCGCGAGCTGCAGCGCTCGCGCGCCGGCGCGCTCGCCGAGCGCGCGGTAGCTCTCGAACTTCTGGTCGGTGTAGAGCTGGTCGGTCGTCGGGTCGTGCGGGAACGTCGGGTCCTCGCTGTGCCGCGCGCGCACATCCCACGGCGTCGATGAGGTCATCACGTTGCGCGCGTAGTAGAGGACTCCCTCGGCGCCGTCGCGGTAGTGGAATGTGCCCTTGATGGCGATGTCGGCGGAGACGTCGGGGTCCTTGATCGTCTCTTCGCCCGAGGAGCTCTGCGGCGTCGGGATCAGCGGCGTCGGGTCGATCACGATCTCGACGCCGAGCTCGCTGCGCGCGAGCGCGACGGCATCGCCGAGCTCGGAGAAGTTCTCGCCGCCGCTCGCGTCGAAGCAGTAGATCTCGGTGCAACCGCGGCGCAGCAGCTCGACGAGGCCGAGGTTCTCGTAGTGGCCGCCGTCAGTCACGAACAGGTAGCGGTCGTCGATGCGGTTGCGCCCAAACAGCTCGCGGATCAAGTAGGAGGCGCGCGGGGCGCGCCAGGGCCGGACCCAGCTGACGCGATCCTCGCCGGCCGTGTCCTCGACCGCGATCGACGCCGCGACCCAGCGCGGGTTCGGCACCCACACGCCGAGGCGTACGTTGCCGAGCGCGAGCAGGAACGTGAGCGGGCGGCGTGTCTGCTTGCCCATCGACGGCGCGATCGCGGCGCCGGACATCGCGACGGCAGCCGGCAGCGTCAGGTCGCGTCGGCGCGCGCGGTTCGTTTCGAACGCGCTCTCGTAGTCGGCGGTCGCCATCGCGCCGACGAGCGGGCCGCCGACCGAGAACGGGCTGAACGTGAAGCTCGTCACGTGGCGCCCCGGCGGCGTCGCGCCGGGGTCGGAGATGTTCGCGGCCGCGCAGACGAGCAGCGTCGGCCATTGGCCGCCGTCGACGCCCGTCTTCGAGAGCAGCGCCGGCCGGTCGTAATCGCGTTCGAGCGCGATTCCGCGCGTCTGCTCCTGCGCGTCGGCGGCGAGGCGCGGTCCCGCATCTGCGCGCGCGCGGTTCGCGATCGGCGGCGCGTCGGTCGGACGCGGAAGCACGCGCCTGAGCGCGAACGCCGTGCACAGGCGGCGCTTGTAGAAGTGGTGCAGCGACAGCGCGGTGATGTCGAGCCGCAGATAGATCGCGCACGACAGCAGCAGCGCGCTGACGCCGGCGAGCACGAGCCGTTCGCGGTGCCCGACGGTACCGGCGTTCGCGAGCGTCAGCGACATCGTGAAGACGATCATGAGGTAGAACAACAGCGGGCCGACGACGGCGGCGACGGCATACGCGAACGCGTGCTGCAGCTTCGACGAGAGTGCCTCGAGCTTGCTCGCGATGCCCTGCGCCTTCTTGACGTCTTCGCCGACTTTCCCCGCGAACGAGCGCAGGTGCGCGGCGAGCGCGGCGAGCAGGCCGAGCACGCCGCCGCCGGTGTACTTCGCGAGCGTGCTCGTCGCGCTCGTCGACGCCTTCGCGCTCGTCGTGGCCTGGTGTGGATGCAGATAGGCGACGAGCTCGGGCAGTGCGACGGTCAGCAGCGCGAGCAGCGTGGCGCCGAGCAGCAGCCGCGTCGTCCACGTCTCGAGCGCACGCGCACGCGCGTCGTGGCGGATGCGGAACAGCATCACGCCGAGCCCCGTCGCGATGCTCAGCGCGGCGAGCGCCGCCGGCGCCGCCCAGCTCCACGTCGGCAGCGGGATCGTTTGACAGGTGAACCCAGCGGGCTCGGCGGCGTTCTTCGCCGTCGCGGCTTTCGCGAGCGCGAAGCACTTCGTGCCGACGCCATGCGGTGGCGGGACAAGCAAGTGGAACTCGTGCTGGTAGAGCGAGGCGCCGAGCACGAGCGTGGCGCCGATCAGCGGCAGCGCGAGGAAGACGACGTTGAAGACGAGACCGAGCGCGACGCGCCAGAGCAGGTAGACCTTCGACATGCCGTCGGGCGCGAGGTAGTCGCAGTGGTTGCGCAGGTACTGCTCCTCGGGCGAGCCGCGGTCGAATGGCGGCGTCGTCAGCAGCAGGCCGGCTCCGGAGTCGTCGTCCGTGCCGCCGATCGTCGCCTTGCGCACCATCGCGAACGCGGCGGCGATGTACGAGCCGCCGGAGACCGCCGCGAGGTAATCGGCGCG
>DATHND010000031.1:0-10972 GCA_035486335.1 Solirubrobacteraceae bacterium | reverse complement strand
CGACCATGTCGGCCTTGTTGAGGAACACGACGATGTACGGCACGCCGACCTGGCGCGCCAGCAGGATGTGCTCGCGCGTCTGCGGCATCGGGCCGTCGGCCGCCGAGACGACGAGGATCGCGCCGTCCATCTGCGCCGCGCCGGTGATCATGTTCTTGACGTAGTCGGCGTGACCGGGGCAGTCCACGTGCGCGTAGTGACGCTTCTCGGTCTGGTACTCCACGTGCGAGGTGGCGATCGTGATCCCGCGTTCCTTCTCCTCGGGCGCGTTGTCGATCTCCTCGAAGCTGCGGGCTTCGGCGCCTCCCTTCTCAGCCAACACCGTGGTGATGGCAGCGGTCAGCGTCGTCTTGCCGTGGTCGATGTGACCAATGGTCCCGACGTTGACGTGCGGCTTGTCGCGCTCGAACTTCTCCTTCGCCACTTTCTGTTCGCTCCTGTATCGACTTGTATGTTCGCGCCGTGAGGGCGAACCTGAGAAATCTATCCGATTACTGCTCTTGGTGACTGCTGCCGGTGCTGCTCCGCCCACCGCCGTGCCGCTCGACCCTGAGATGGCCGTGAGTCGAGCGAGACAAGGACGCAGGAAGCGTGGCGTACGAGAGTACGCGAGCGACCGAGGACGCAGTATCGCGAAGTCTCACGGTCATCTCAGGCGGGGACGGGCTCGCCCGTCCTCTGCTCGACGATCTGCTCGGCGATGTTCGTCGGAACCTCTTCGTAGGCGTCGAACTGCATCGTGTAGTTCGCGCGCCCCTGCGTGTTCGAGCGCAGGTCGGTCGCGTAGCCGAACATCTCGCTGAGCGGCGCGCGCGCGGTGACGACCAGCGCGTTGCCGCGTCGCTCGTTGCCCTCGACGCGTCCGCGCCGGCGGCTGAGGTCGCCGATCACCTCGCCGAGGAACTCCTCCGGCGTGATCACCTCGACCGCGAAGATCGGCTCGAGCAGCACCGGCTTGGCGCGCTTGGCGGCCTCTTTGAAGGCGATCGAGCCCGCGACCTTGAACGCGATCTCCGAAGAGTCGACGTCGTGGTACTTGCCGTCGACGAGCGTGACGCGCATGTCGACCATCGGATAGCCCGCCTTGACGCCGTTCTCGAGCGCCTCTTCGACGCCCTGCTTGACGGCCGGGATGTATTCCGACGGGACGTTGCCGCCCTTGATTTTGTTGACGAACTCGAAGCCCTCTCCGGGAGCCGGCTCGAGGTCGATGTAGACGACGCCGTACTGCCCCGAGCCGCCCGTCTGGCGCACGAACTTGCCTTCGATCTTCTCGACGCTGCCGCGCACGGTCTCGCGGTAGGAGACCTGCGGCCGGCCGACGTTCGCCTCGACGCCGAACTCGCGCTTCATCCGGTCGACGAGCACCTCGAGATGCAGCTCGCCCATGCCCGATATCTCGGTCTGGCCGGTCTCCTCGTTCGTGCGCACCTGGAACGTCGGGTCCTCCTCGGCGAGGCGGCCGAGCGCGATCGACATCTTCTCCTGGTCGGCCTTCGTCTTCGGCTCGACCGCGACCTTGATGACAGGCTCCGGGAAGACGATTTTCTCGAGATGGACAGGTGCGTCGGGCGCCGCGAGCGTGTCGCCCGTGATCACCTGCTTGATGCCGACCGCCGCGGCGATGTCGCCCGCGTAGACCTCCTCGACCTCCTCGCGGTCGTTCGCGTGCATCATCAGGATGCGCCCGATCCGCTCGGTGCGCCCGCTGCCGACGTTGAGCACGCGCGAGCCGGCCTCGAGTTTGCCGGAGTAGACGCGGAAGTAGGTCAGCTTGCCGACGTACGGGTCGGCGGCGATCTTGAACGCGAGCGCCGAGAACGGCTCGGAGTCATCCGCCTTGCGGATGACCTGGCGCTCCTCCTCCTCGCCCTTGATCAGCTCGGTGCCGACGACCGGCGGCACGTCGAGCGGCGACGGCAGGTAGTCGATCACCGCGTCGAGCAGCGGCTGCACGCCCTTGTTCTTGAACGACGAGCCGCACAGGACCGGCGTCAGCTTGGTCGACAGCGTCGCCTTGCGGATCGCCGCCTTGAGCTTGTCCTCGGGGATCTCGCCTTCCTCGAGGATCAGCTCGAGCAGGACGTCGTCGTAGTGGGAGACCTCCTCGAGCAGGTGTTCGCGCGCGGCCGTCGCCGCTTCGAGCAGGTGCTCGGGGATCTCGTTCTCTTCCTGTTCGGTGCCGAGCTCGTCCTTGTAGACGAGCGCCTTCATCTTCACGAGGTCGATCACGCCGAGGAAGTCCCCCTCGGCGCCGATCGGCAGCTGGATCGGCACAGGATGCGCGCCGAGCCGGTCGATCATCGTCTGCACGCCGCGCTCGAAGTCGGCGCCGACGCGGTCCATCTTGTTGATGTACGCGATCCGCGGGACGTGGTACTTGTCGGCTTGGCGCCAAACGGTCTCCGACTGCGGCTCGACGCCGGCGACCGAGTCGAACAGCGCGATCGCGCCGTCGAGCACGCGCAGCGAGCGCTCGACCTCGACGGTGAAGTCGACGTGCCCCGGCGTGTCGATGATGTTGATCCGGTGGCCTTTCCACTCAGCGGTGGTGGCGGCCGAGGTGATCGTGATGCCGCGCTCCTGCTCTTGTTCCATCCAGTCCATCACGGCGGCGCCCTCGTGGACCTCGCCGATCTTGTACGTGCGGCCGGTGTAGTAGAGGATGCGCTCGGTCGTCGTCGTCTTGCCGGCGTCGATGTGCGCCATGATCCCGATGTTGCGGGTCTTCTCGAGTGTGTACTTGCGTGGCATCGGTTCCGGTCGGGTTGAGTGGGCGCGAGAGGCTGTGCGGGCGATATGCGGGTGCGGGCGAAAAAAATGGACCCCTCGGGTCCACGCGCGCTGCTGGTCTTGAGTGGACCGGTCCGCTTCGCTATCTGATCGAGGTCTCCATCTTCGTGTGCGGCTTTCGTCGGGGGCGCCGAAACGCTTCGGCACACGCGCGACGCGGCCGACTATAGCAGAGCAATTCGGGCCTCCAGAGCGCTTAACGAGCGCTCTGGGAACCGCCTTGCACACCCTCCTCTGGGGCCTCGCAAACGCCGTCGGCGGCGCCTTCGTCGAACATCTCGCCGAGCCGCTCGAGCACGCGCGAGGCGGCCCGCAGGTCGCGCTCGCCGACGTCCCCGAGCGCGGCCTGCCAGCGCGTCTGCCACGCCGCGCGCTTGGCCTGCACCTTCGCGCGCCCGTCGTCGGTCAGGCGCGAGACGACGACGCGCCGATCGGTCTCCGAGCGCACCCGTTCGACGTGGCCGCAGGCGGCGAGGTGATCGAGCATCTCCGTCACCGACGCCGGCGTCAGGCGCGCCGCCGCCGCGAGCTCGCCGGCGGGCAGCGGGCCGCGCTCGTGGAGCTCGATCAGCAGCTCGAACTGCGCGTGGCTCAGCTCCGAGCCGCCGAGGTGCGTGTCGCGTCCGCGCAGCCGGCTGACCGCGCGGAACACGTGACGAAAGGCGACGCCGAGGTCGACCAGCGCCGGGCTCAACTCCGCGGCTTGCCGCTCGCCCGTGGCGGCGGCGGACGAACGCTTGGCTGTCGCGGCGTTGCCCATCGCTAGACCCGGAGCGGCTCCGCGCTCGCCTCGGCGCTCGCCGCCGCGGAGCTCAGGCGCGCGCGCGGGTTCTCGGCGCGCAGCAGCACGACGCACGGGATCAGCGAGAGCACGCAGATCCCGACCGACCACCAGTACGCGTCCTGGAAGGCGCTCGCGGGCTTCGTCGACGCGTGGCCGGTCGCGCGTTGCAGCACGACCGCCAGGACGGCCGTGCCGATCGCGCCGCCGACGCGCTGCACGACGTTCAACTGCGGCGTGGCGTCAGACAGCTGGCTCGGGCGCAGCGCCGCGAACGCGGCGGTCATCGCCGGCATGAACGAGAAGCCGATGCCGACGCCGCGGACGAGCAGGACGGCCGAGATGAAGACGATCGAGGTGCTCGCGCCGACGAACGCGAGCGGGATCGACGCGAGGCTGAGGATCGCGACGCCGGCGATCGCGATGCGCCCGGCGCCGAAGCGCTGCGTGAAACGGCTGACGAGCGGCATCACGATCAGCATGCCGAGGCCCTGCGGCCCGACGAGCAGGCCGGTGACGATCACGCTCTCGTGGCGGACTTCCTGGTAGTAGAGCGGCACGAGGATCATCGCGCCGAACAGCGCCGCGCCGAGCCCGAACGTCGTCAGCGACGCCGCGCCGAACACGCGATTGAAGTACAGGCGCACGTCGAGCAGCGGGCGCTCGTCGCGCCGCGCGTGCCAGATGAACACGCCGATCAGGACGACGCCGGCGAGCGTCGGCCAGATCACGGTCGGAGCGGTGAAGCTCGCGTGCGTGCCGAGCTCGGAGAGCCCGTAGACGAGCGATGTCGTGCCGGTCGAGAGCAACCCCAGCCCGACGACGTCGAGTCGCCCGGCCTCGCCGGAGTCGGTGTGCGGCAGCATCCGCCAGGCGAGCGCGAACGCGACCACGCCGACCGGCAGGTTGACGAGGAAGATCCACGACCAGTGCAGGTTCTGCAGGATCGCGCCGCCGACGACCGGCCCGAGGATCGGCGCGAGCATCGCCGGCATCGTGACTATGCCCATCACGCGGCCCATCCGCTTCGGTCCTGCGACCTGCGCCATGATCAGCTGCCCGACCGGCATGATCATGCCGCCGCCGACGCCCTGCAGCACGCGGAACAGCACGAGCGACGTCGTCGAGCCGGCCATCGCGCACAGCGCCGAGCCGAGCGTGAACAGCACCAGCGACGTCATGTACACGCGCTTGGCGCCGTAGCGACGCGCCGCCCAGCCGGTCACCGGGATGACGGCCGCGAGCGACAGCAGATAGCCGGTCACGACCCACTGGATCTGCGAGATCGAGCTGTGCAGGTGCACGCTCAGCGTGCGCAACGCGACGTTGACGATCGTCGTGTCGAGGATCGACATGATCATCCCGAGGATCACGACGCCGGCGATCTTCCAGACGTACGGCTCGATCCGGTCGCCCGCCGCCGGGCCATGCTCGGGCGCCGCCGCGAAAGCCGACGTCGAGTCTGTGGCGTCTGTCCGCGGAGAAGCCATTCGGTACCTGAAGTTTAGGTGCCGAATCATATTTCTTCAAGCGCCGGCGCTTGCGGATGTCATGCCGAGGTCATCGCCGAGGAGCTGTGGCCGGATGTCGAGGATGTAGCCTGCCGGCGATGAACGTGGCTCACAGCGCCGCCTGGTGATCGTGGACTGGCGCGCCGCCGCGAAGAGCGTCGTGCGCCGCGTCGTGCCGCACTCGCGTCGGCCGGCGTCGCGTGCTCGCTACAACGAGCTCACGTGGCGCCTGTACAGGGGCACGAACGTCAGCTGCAACTGCTGCGGAGGCTCGTTCCGCCGCTTCCGCACGTCGGTCACCGACGGCGGCCACCGCTCGTCGATGTGCCCGCGCTGCGGGTCCTTGTCCCGGCATCGAGTCGACTGGCTGTATCTGACGAGCGAGACCGACGCGCTGGAGCGCCCGCTGCGGCTGCTTCACATCGCTCCCGAGCCGTGCCTCGCGGGGCCGCTGCGCCGGATGGCGAACGTCAGCTACCTGTCGGCCGACTACGACTCGACGCTCGCGATGGAGCAGATCGACGTGCAGCGCATCGGTCATCCGAGCGCGAGCTTCGGCGGCGTGATCTGCAACCACGTCCTCAACTTCGTCGACGACGACCGCGCCGCGCTGAAGGAGCTGCAGCGGGTGATCGAGCCGGGCGGCTGGGCGCTGCTGCAGAGCGCGGTCGACCCGAAGCTCGAGCGCACGGTCGAGCACGACGAGCTGTCCGCGGCCGACCCGGCGAAGGAACGCTACGAGGAGGCCTTCCTGCGGATGTACGGCCGCGACTACGCGGCGCGCCTCGAGGACGCGGGCTTCCTCGTCACGGTCTCGGACTTCGCCGGTCAGCTGGAGCCAGCGCGCCGCGAGAAGCTTGGGCTCGACCTCAGCGAGACGATCTACTTCTGCCGCAAGCCCGGACCGTAGGTCGCGGGCGCCTTGCTCGCGCGGCGCTTGCTCGCGCGGCGCGAGGGCCTATCGACGGTGGGCGAAACGCCCGGCCCGGCCCGGCGCCGCGGTGCGTCTACCGGCGTTGGTGGGCGAACGCCTGCCCCGGCGCCGCGGTGCGTCTACCAGCGATAGTGGGCAAAAGCCTTGTTGGCTTGAGCCATGCGATAGATGTCGTCCTTGCGCTTGTACGCGCCGCCCTGCTGCGACTGCGCGTCCGAGAGCTCGTTGGCGAGGCGCTGGGCCATCGTCTTCTCGCGGCGCTGACGCGCGAACTCGACGAGCCAGCGGACGGCGAGCGTGCGTGCGCGGCGCGCCGGAACCTCGACCGGGACCTGGTAGGTCGCGCCGCCGACGCGGCGCGAGCGGACCTCGAGCGACGGCGTCAGCGCTTTGATCGACGCCTCGAGCGACTCGACCGGGTCTTTGTCCGAGCGCTCGCCGAGCAGCGCGAGCGCGTCGTAGACGATCTGCTCGGCGGTCGACTTCTTGCCGTCGAGCATCACCTTGTTGATCACCTGCTGCACGAGTTTCGAGCGATGGACGGGGTCCGCCTCGAGCGGACGGATCTGTGCGGCTGCGCGGCGCGGCATCTATTTTTTCTTCACGCCGTACTGCGAGCGGGCCTTCTTGCGGTCGCTCACGCCGGCGGCGTCGAGCGTGCCGCGGACGACCTTGTAGCGGACGCCCGGCAGGTCCTTGACGCGGCCACCGCGGACGAGCACGACCGAGTGCTCCTGCAGGTTGTGACCCTCGCCGGGGATGTACGCCGTGACCTCGATCGAGCCGGAGATGCGCACGCGCGCGACCTTGCGCAGCGCGGAGTTAGGCTTCTTCGGGGTCGTCGTGTAGACGCGCGTGCAGACGCCGCGGCGCTGCGGCGCGGCGACCTTCTTCTTGCGCCCGGCGCCCGACTTCAGGCCCGGCGTCGCGAGCTTCTTCTTCGGCGCGACGCGGCCCTTGCGCACCAGTTGCGAGGTCGTTGGCATCGGCCGGTGATGCTAGCAGCGCTACGCGCTTGCGGCAGCGCCGGCGGCGCGCACCGGCGCGGGCATCATCGCCGCGGCGACGATCACGGCGACGAAGGCGATCGCCTGCAGCGTGATGCCCAACGGGCTGCCGGCCATCGGATCGCCGAACACGAGGATGCCGCCGGTCACGCCGGCGATGTTCGCGGCGGTGCCGGTGACGGCGATCACGGGCACGGCGTCTCCGTCCTGCAGGCCGCGCGCCGATGCGTAGAACGCGACGATCGAGGCGAGCACGGCGACGAGCAGCCATGGACTGAGCAGCAGGCCGAGGAAGCCGTGCGCCCCGGTGATGCCCGTGAGCGCCTTGATCGCCGTGTCGGAGACGCCGAACAGGATGCCGGCGGCGGCGCCGAGCATGACGCCGTGGTGCTCGACCGGACCGCCGATCCGCGGTCCCATGATCAGCAGGCCGCCGAGACCGAACAGACCGGCCTCGAAGGCGATCATCGCGGCGACCGAGAACTGCGAGTGCGCGCCGTGCATCGCCGGCGCGGTGACGCCGAGCACGGCCAGGCCGACGGCCATCAGCGAGAGCCCGATCCACTGCCGCCGCCCGACCTCGAAGCCGAACAGCTTGTCGGCCATCACGGCGATGAACACGACGCCGGCCGCCAGCGCGACTTGGATCACCGACATCGGCGCCATCGCCAGCGCCGCGACGTGCAGGCCCCAACTGCCGGTCGCGGTGATCATGCCGAGCGTGAACCACTTCGACGAGTACAGCTGCCGCGCCGAGCGCAGCGGGTGGCGAATCTCGACCTTCGGCACGGAGTTGGCGCCGCGGTGCTTGTAGAAGAAGCCGAGGTTCGCGACGAACGCGCACGCAAGCGCCAGCAGGATTCCGAGGTCTAGGGTCATGTAAAGGTGGAGGGGGTCGTGGAAAGCGTGGAGGAGGATCGACGGCGCGCGCCGGCTGCTTTACTGCCTGCGCTCGGCGCTAGGCGAATCGGCCGTCGCCGGAGAGTACTCGTCTGAACCTCTGCGGAAACTAAAGAGAGCGCACGAGAACGCCATACGATGTCAAGCACGGATTCGCACAAGCCGCTGCTGCTCGTGGACATCGACGGCGTGATCTCGTTGTTCGGCGGCCGGCTCGCGGAGCAGGCCGGCTCGTTCCATTCGATCGACGGCATGCCGCATTTTCTTTCGGCCACGGCCGCCGCTCACCTGCTCGACCTCGCCGGCGAGTTCGACCTCGTCTGGTGCAGCGGCTGGGAGGAGAAGGCCGACGAGCACCTGCCGCACCTGCTCGGCCTGCCGCGCGGCCTGCCGTTCCTGCGCTTCGAGCGCGCCGTCGGTCGCGGCGACGCGCACTGGAAGCTCGCCGCGATCGACGCCCACGCGCGCGAGCGCCCGCTCGCGTGGGTCGATGACGCGCTGAGCCCCGCGTGTCACGAGTGGGCGGCGGCGCGCGCGGCGCCGACGCTGCTCGTGCAGACCGCGCCGGCCGACGGGCTGACCGCGCGCGAGGCGCGGCTGCTCAGCCGCTGGGCACGCGAGCTCGCCGGCGCCTGACGCCGGCGTCGTCGCCGCCTCTCGCTGGCGCTATGCGGCAGGCGTGACCGGCTGGGGCACGAGCGCTGCGGCATCTATTGCGAGCGGTTCGGAGACCGTCGCGCCGGTGCCCGCCTGGCCGCCCGCGCCGGCGGCAGCGCCCATGTACAGGGCGCGCAGCGCAACCTGTTGCCTACCGCTCGGCGGCGTCAGCGCGACGGGAAGCGACCAGTTGCCGGCGGCGTCGGTCACCGCCTGCGCGAGCGTGCGCTCTTGCACGAGCTCGCCGCGCCGCGCGACGCTGCGCCGCTGGATCAGCACGCTCGCGCCCGTCACCGGCGCGCCGGCGAGCAGCGCGAGCGTGCCGCTCAGCGTGTGCGTCGGCGCCGCCGGAGTCGGCGTGGGCGCCGGCGGCGTGCCTTCCGGCGCGGGCGCAGGCATCGGCGTCGGCGTCGGCGCGATCGTCGTGAGCGCGAGCGTCGCGCGCGTGGGACTCGGCGCGAGCCGCCCGACGGCGGCGCGCACGCCGGGCAGCGCGCCGTAGAGCGCGTCGCCGGGGCAGTCCGTCGAGTCGCCGTCGCGGTGGCCGGCGATCCGCGGCAGCGACACGCGCGCGTTCGCCGGGAAGCGGCTGTAGACGGCGCCGGCAGGGTTCACGCGCACGGTCACGCGTCCCTGTGAGGGCACGCCGTGCAGCGCGAGCTTCCACGCGAGCAGGCGCTGCAGCGTCGCGCGCGCGGCGGTGGAGATCGGCGTCGAGGAGAACGAGCCGAGCACGGCGACGCCGGTCGAGACGAGGTTGTAGCCGCCGGCGTGCGCGCCGACGACCGGCTCGTCGACGCCGCCGGCGCGCGCCTCGAAGATCCGCCCGAACGCGTCGATCGCGAAGTTGTAGCCGATGTCGTTCCAGCCGTGGACGTAGCGATGGAACGCGAAGATCGCGCGCAGCATCGCCGGCACCTCGCCCGCGAGGTAGCCGTTCGGGTTCTCCGTGTGGTGCACGAACGCGAGCCGCACGGCGCCGTATTCGGGCGCTACGCGCGGCGGCGCTTCGCCGCGCGCCCACGCCGCGCGCGCGATGATCGGCGGCTGGCCGGCGCCGGCCTGCAGCACGGGCGCGGCGAGCGGCGGCGATGCAGCGGCGAGCCGCGCGAGCGGCGAGCGCTCGGCGGCGAGCGCGAGCGCGGACGCGCCGGCGCCGGCGCTGACGTCGATCACGTGAAGCCGCGCGTCGGCGAGCGCGCGATCGCTGCGCAGCTGCACGAGTCGCGTGCCGCCGGTCCACACCGGTTCGCCGACGCTCGCGCCGCGCGCACGCGGTGCGGAATCGGGGCCGTGCGAGCCGGCCGCCGCTGAGACCCATGGACTGAAGCGCCCGGCCGCGTCGCGGAAGCGCAGCTGCACGTGCGCGCCGGCGGCGGCGCTCCACGTGAGGCCGACGAGGTCGGCGTTGCGCGCGAGCGCGACCGTCCGCGCTCCGCGCGCGAGCGTGCCGAGGCGCTGCACGCCGAGCGTCGTGCGCGGCGGCCCGGCGAGCGCCGCGAGCGCGCCGCTCGGCCACGCGACGCGACCGGCGAGCGCGCCGCCGGCGGCGAGCATCAGCGAGCGGCGCGTGAGGCGACCGGCGGCCAGCGCGCTACTCCTCGGTCGACTCCTCGGGCACCTCGAGCTCGGCGAGCTCCTCGACGAAGCCCGGGTCGCCGTCGCCGGCGCCGATCTTCTCGAGCGACGCGAGGTCGGCGTCGAACTCGTGGCCGTAACCGCCGAGCGCATCGCCGCCGGCGAGCCCGAGCTCGGCCGCGATCTCGTCCTGGTCGAGCAGGCCGACGTCGTCGATCGCGCGCGGCAGCGGTTCGGACGGTTCGATCTCGATCCGCCGGTAGCGCTTCAGGCCGGTCGCGGCCGGGATCAGCTTGCCGATGATCACGTTCTCCTTGAGCCCGTTGAGCCGGTCGGTCTTGCCCTCGAGCGCCGCGTCGGTCAGCACCTTCGTCGTCTCCTGGAAGGACGCCGCACTGAGAAAGGAGTCGGTGTTCAGCGACGCCTTCGTGATCCCGAGGATGATGTCCTCGAACTGCGCCGCCTCGTCGCCCTTCTCGGCGATCGCATCGTTGACCTTCGCGAATTCGAAGCGGTCGACGAACTGGCCGGGCAGGTAGTCGGTGTCGCCCTTCTGGTCGACGCGCACCTTCTTCAGCATCTGGCGCACGATCAGCTCGATGTGCTTGTCGTTGATGTCGACGCCCTGGGACTTGTAGACCTCCTGGACCTCCTTCACCAAGTACTGCTCGGTGTCGGTGCGTCCACGGATCGCGAGCAGCTCGTGCGGGTAGACCGACCCCTCGTCGAGCTGCTTGCCCGCGACGATCTTCTCGCCCGAGCCGACGAACAGGCGCGTGCGACGCGGGAACGAGTGGCGGTGCTCCTCGCC
>DATHND010000030.1:0-15634 GCA_035486335.1 Solirubrobacteraceae bacterium | reverse complement strand
ACGTCCCCAAGCACAAGGGCCTGACGATGTTCATCGTGCCGATCGACGCCCCCGGCGTGACCGTCCGCGGGCTGCGCCAGATCTCCGGCGAGGCCGAGTTCAACGAGGTGTTCTTCGACGACCTGTCTGTCGACGGCGACGCCGTCGTCGGCGGCGTCGGCAACGGCTGGGGCACGGCGCTGACCACGCTGATGTTCGAGCGCGTCACGATCGGGCTCGGCAGCGAGGGAATGGGATACAACTCGAACCGCTTCGCCGAGGCGCTCGCGCGCGACCCCGACGCCCGTCGCGACTCCGAGGTGCGCCACCAGCTCGGCGAGATCGCAAGCGAACTGCTCGCCGTGCGCTTCACCGGATACCGGACCCTGTCGGCGCTGCAGAAAGGGCAGGTGCCCGGCCCCGAGTCCGGCCTCGCGAAGATCACGATCGTGAACGGCGCGATCAAGGCCGGCGAGCTGATCGCCGACGTGCTCGGCCCCGACGCGCTCGCCGAGGACGGCCAGTGGGCGTACATGATCTCGTTCCTGCCCGGGCTGAAGTCGGCCGGCGGCACCGAAGAGATCCTGCGCAACACGATCGGCGAGCGCGTGCTCGGGCTGCCGCCCGCGCCGCGGCTCGACAAGGGCATCCCGTTCTCGGAGCTGCGCTCCAAGGAAGGAGCGGCGGCATGACCCAGTCGAACACGACCAAAGGAGTGTCGACGTGAACCTGTCCCTCTCCGACGAGCAGGAATTCCTGCGCGAGGCCGCGCGCGGCGCGCTCTCGCGCTTCAAGACGTTCGAGGCGGCGCGCGAGGCGCTCGACGGCGAGCCAGACGCGCTGCCGGACCTGTGGCCGACCGCCAAGGACGCCGGCTGGCCCGGCCTGCTGATCGACGAGCGGCATGGCGGCGCCGGGCTCGATGCGTTCGACGCGATGCTCGTGCTCGGCGAGTGCGGACGCGTGCTCGCGCCGATCGCGCTGCTCGGCCACCTGCCGGCGACCGCGATTCTTAACGACGCGCCGAGCGGCGCGCTGCTGCTCGATGACCTCGCGACCGGCGAGCGGCGCGCCGCCTACCTCCCCGTCAGCCCGCCCGACGACATCCACGACGCGTGGAGCGCCGACCCGCGCAGCGGGATCGAGCGCGCGCCCGCCCCGACGGCCGTCGCCGACGGCGACCAAGCGAAGGTCAGCGGCGAGCTCGCGTTCGTCCCCGACGCGCCCGGCGCCGACCTGCTCGTCGGCGTCGCGCTGCTCGGTGGCAAGCCCGTCGGCGTCGCGATCGAGACCGGCGCGAGCGGCGTCGCGATCGAGCCGACGACGCGCTACGACGCGACGCGCTCGCTCGGGCACGTGACGTTGTCCGACGCGCCCGCGACCTTGCTCGACGCACCCGAGGACCAATCGTCCGGGATCGGCCAGCTCGCGTCGGCGTGGCACCTCGCCCAGGCGCTCGTCGCCGCCGAGTCGCTCGGCAGCGTCGAAACGGCGCTCGACGTGTCCGTCGAGTACGCCAAGGAGCGCCACACGTTCGGCCGCGCGATCGGCTCCTACCAGGCCGTCAAGCACTCGCTGACCGAGGTGCTGCGCCAGCTCGACAACGGCCGCTCGCTGCTCTACTACGCCGGCTGGGCGCGCCGCGGCGGCCCCGACGAGTTCCCGCTCGCGGCCAGCGCCGCGCGCTCGGTCGCCGGCCGTGCGCTCGACACCGCCGCGCGCACGATGATCTCGGTGCACGGCGGCATCGGCGCGACGTGGGAGCACGACGCGCCGCTGTACTTCCGCCGCGCGCAGCTCTCGCGGCGGCTGCTCGGCGGCACGGCGCGCGCGACCGATCGCGTCGCGGGCGAGCTGCTGGCGCAGGCCGACGCGGCTTAGCCGAAGCGACGACGACGCCCTGTCGCGTGCGAGCGTCGTCGTCGCTTCGCGCGGCTATCGCGTTTTTCGCACTTTCGTGCCCGTCGGCGTCGTCGTGGTCTGACCTTCGATCGCTTTTGTGACGGCCGTCGAAACCTTGCCGCCCACGCTTTCTACGGCTTCCTTCGTGGCTTTCGTGCCGGCGCTTTGTTGAGCTTTCGCAGCGGCTTTGCCTGCTTCTTTCGCGCCTTCTTGGACCGTCGCACCCGTAACGACCGAGCCCACGCCTCCACTTATCAGGCTGAGCAGCCCCGTGATGACCGCGAGCGCCACCTTTTCAGTTTTGTCGTCGCTGGCCGAGATTGCTTTCAGCGCAACGAGCACCACGCAACCGACGACAAAGAACGCGAACGCAATGAACAGCCAAATCCTGAGCGTCACCGCTTCCCCCTTTTTCGTGAGTCCCAAGTGCGGGAGGCCGCCGCCGAGCACGCGCGATGTCTCCCGACACTTTGCTGGCTTATTCCGACAGCCCGAATAATTACCACAAAGTGCAGGTGCGGGTCAGTCCCGAACGACGGCGGCGCTCGCTTTTGTCAGCGCGGCTTCGACCGGCGCGCCGTACGCCGCGTGCACGGCTTCGACGAGTGCCGTGTCAACGCCGCAGTTGACGCAGAATCCGTGCTGCGACCAGCCGATCGCGCGCGCGAGCACCTGGTCGGCGTACGTGACGCCGGTCGCGTCGTGTCCGTAGTAGTCGTACGCCGCATCCCACGCCGACCCGTCGAGCGCGTAGCCGGCGCCGTCGGCCGACAGCAGGTGCGCGGCGCCCATGATCGCGTCGAAGTCGTCGTAGATCGACGGATGCCTCGCCGTCGCGTGGTCGTATGACGCCGGCCGCTTGCCGTAGCGGTAGGAGTCGCTGACGAGCGCCCACGTCGTGACCGGGCCGTTCGTCACGTTGAACTGCATCGGGCCGCCGCAGCAGCGCGCGAAGTTGAGGCCTTCGTACGTACCCGGCGCCGTCGAGAACGCCGACTCCTGCCGGTGGATCGACGCGAGCAGCAGCCAGTTGACGCCGAACGTCCGCTGCGCAGCTTCGTA
The DNA here is from genome assembly GCA_035486335.1 of Solirubrobacteraceae bacterium. Taxonomy (GTDB): domain Bacteria; phylum Actinomycetota; class Thermoleophilia; order Solirubrobacterales; family Solirubrobacteraceae; genus Palsa-744. The sequence continues at coordinate 12,691 of DATHND010000030.1, read as the reverse complement.
GATCGGATAGAAGCCTTCGAGCCAGCGTTTGGCGATGTGCGTCTGCGTCGCGTCGACGAAGCGCGCCGCGTCGAGCTGCTGTTCCGCGCTCGACGGAGACCCGACGATCGCGCCGTCGCGCCCCGTGCGCGACCCCGCCGCGCCCCTCGCCGCCGCGCCCGCGAGCGCGCTCGCCGCGGACGCCGCGCTCGGCGCCGGCGTCGCCGCGACCGTCACAACCGCCGGCGGCGAGACGCGCTCGACGGACGACGAGCCGGCGAGCAGCGACGCGACGAGGACGCCGACGCCGACGAGGCCGATCGCGAGCGCGAGCAGCCACACGCCGCGCTCCGACGGCGGCGCCGGGACGTTCGCGTCGGTCGGCGTAGTCGGCGGCTCGTCCATGTTCATCGCGCTGAACGGTAGCTACGCGGCGGACGCTCGTCGTAACTCAGCGCTCGCCCGCGACCTTCGCCCTACCGTCGGTGTTCCACCCCGTATGCGCCAACCCCCGCTCACCCGCGCCGCGCTCATGGGTCTCCCGTCTACCGGCGTTGCGCTCGCACTCTGCGCCCTAGCGTTCGCCTCGAGCCCCACCGGCGCGGCGAGCGCCGCCACGCCCGCCGCGCAGCCGACGCCGACGAGCGCGCAGCGGCACTACCTCGCGCTCGCGCAGGCGGGCGTCGCGAGCGCCACACGGCGCTGGCGTGACACGCGCCTCGGCTGGTATGACGAGCTGCTCCGCGACCACGCTCGCTACCCGCTCGCGACGATCTGGGACATCGCGCCGCTGTTCGAGTCGCTCGACGCGATCGCGATCGCGCAGCCGAGCGCCGCGAACCGGGCTGCCGTCGCGAGCTTCGCGCGCGGCGCCGAGCGCTATCTGAACCGCGGCCTGCGGCCGCTGCCCGGCTACTCGCCGTACCCGGGCGACCGCACGGCGAGCACCGAGACGTGGTTCGACGACAACGGCTGGTGGGGGCTCGCGTTCGTCAACGCTTACCGCGCGACCGGCTCGAAGCGCTGGCTGGCCGACGCGCAGCGCGCGCTTGCCTACATCGCCGCGGCCGGCTGGGACGCGCAGGCCGGCGGGATCTGGTGGAACACGACGCACCCGTACAAGTCCGGCCCGGCGCTCGCCTCCGACACGCTCCTGGCGGTGCTGCTCTACCAGCAGACCGGATCGAGCTTCGACCTGGCGCAGGCGCGTCGCTTCCTCACGTGGGCCAACACGTCGGGCTTCAGCCCGACCGACGGGCTGTACGCGGACAGCAACCTCAACGCGACGCCGGTCGACTACATCGAGACGCCGCTGATCTACGCTCAGGCCGTGCTCTGCCGGCTGACCGGCGACGCCGAAGCATGCGCCCGCGCCGACGAACAGAAGGCCAACTCGCTGCGCCGCTTCGGCTACCTGCTCGACTTCTCGCCGCAGTACGACGCGATCTACCTGCAGTGGATGCTCGCGCTGTACGCGCTCGACGGCGACCGCACGCTCTACCAGCTCGCCGCCGACAACGCGCGCGAGATCGAAACGCGCGCAGCCAACGGCGAAGGCCTCTACCTGCTGTCGTGGAACGGCGAAGCGCTGCCGGCGCAGGACGCGCAACCGGGGATGCTGCAGACGCAGGCCGCCTCGACGAGCGTGTTCGCGTGGCTCGCCGTCGCGCAGCCGCCGAGTGGATGAGCCATCGACGACGCGGAGGCCGATAGCAGGAGTATCTACGTTGTGTATACAACTGCTATCGCCTTACGCGATCGCGATGTGCCCCACCGGCTGAGCTACACCCCCAGCGCCCGCTGCGCGACGCGGTCGAACACGTGATCGGGCAGCAGCCGTCTGATCGCGAGCATCGCGCGCGCGTCGCGCCCGACGACGTATCGCGACTTCATCCTGCGCGCGGTCAGCGCCCGCTCGATCGTCTGAGCGACCTGCTCGGGCGGCACGCCGCGCTCGGCGGTTGTGCGCAGCGTCTTGGCCATCGCCTCGGGGATGTGCCCGTACTCGGCGCGCAGCTCGTCGGGAATGCTGACGCGCTCGGCTTCGGCGCGGCCCTTGTCCCAGATCGGCGTCGCGACCGATCCGGGCTCGACGAGCGCGACCTGCACGTGCGAGCTGCGCAGCTCGACGCGCAGCGCGTCGCCGATCGCCTCGATCGCGTGCTTCGACGCGGCGTACGGCGCCGTGAACGCCATCGCGACGCGGCCGCCGATCGAGGAGACGAACACGATCCGCCCGCCTGCCTGGCCCCCGGCATGGGGGGTGCGCGCGGCGCGCAGCGCGGGCAGCAGCGCCTGCGTGGCGGCGACCTGGCCGAGCACGTTGACGTCGAACTGCTTGCGCAGATCGTCGGGGTGGACCAGCTCGAGCGGGCCGCCGACGCCGATGCCGGCGTTGTTGACGAGCGCGTCGAGCCGGCCGGGCGCGGCCCCGTCGCCGCCGCTCAGCTCGCTGACGCGCGCCGCCGCCAGGCGGATCTGCTCGGGATCGGTCACGTCGAGCATCAGCGGCTGGACGAGCCCGGCGGGCGCTTCGCCGGCGAGCCGCTCGCCGTCCTCGCTGCGGCGCACGCCGGCGAGCACGGTCCAGCCCGCGCGCGCGAGCCGCAGCGCGCTCGCCTGCCCGATACCCGTCGAGGCGCCCGTGATCAACGCGGTCGGCATCGGTGAAAGCTATCTCACCCCGGCGTTAGTCAACGCTTAGGATCGGCCTCGATGGTTCGCGGCGTGCGCCACGCTCTCGCCCGCCGACGCTCCTCGATGGCTCGCGCGACGGTTGCGTCGGCGACGCTCGCGACGCTCGGCACGGCGGCGCTCGCCGGCTGCGGGTCGACGGCCTCGCACACGACCGGCGCCGACGCTCGCTCGGCCGTCTCCGATCCGACGCGCGGCTCGTGCGCGACGGCCGCGCTCGAAGCCCTCGGGCACGTCGCGGCGCACGTCTACCACGAGGGCGTCTCGAGCGAACGCACGCTCAGCGCGCTGCACGCGGTCGAGGGCTCGGCGTCGCTGCGAAGCGCAGTCGAAGCGGGCGACGCCATCGCCGTGCGCAACGCCGCGCAGGCGCTCGTCGCGACGGGGCATCTGACGAGCCTGCGGGTCGCGCGCGAAGGCAAGGTGCTCGCCGCCGTCGGCGCCGGGGACGCGGTCGCGCCGCTCAACGGAACGCTGACCGGCGTCGGCGGGGCGCCGATCGCGAGCTTCGCGACGAGCGTGTGGGCCGACGGCGGCGTGATCGCCGAGACGAACGGGATCGCCGAGGGCAAGACGGTGCTGCGCACGCGTGGTCCCGCGGGCGACGGTCGCACAGTCGCCGGCGCGCTCGCGCTCCCCGGCGGCGAGCTCGCGCCTCGGGGAACACTCACGCAGGGCGGCACGACCTACGAGTACACCTCGTTCCCGGCCAGTGCATACCCGAGCGGCCAGCCGCTGCGCGAGTACCTGCTGCGACCGCTGAACTCGCTGCGACCGCTGTGCGGCGCCGACGCCGAAGCGACGACCGTCAACACGCTGAGCCGCGTCGCGCGGCTGATCTACGACGGCGAGGCGGGCGGGCGAACGCTGCCGCAGGTACGGCGCGTGCAGAGCAACCAGCCGCTGCTCGAAGCGGTCGCGCGGCGCGACCCGCAGGCGACGCGCGCGGCGATCGTCGCGCTGTTGACCGACCACGTCGTGCGGCTGCGTGTCACCGTCGGCGGGCGCCTGTTGTCGGACGTCGGCGGCCCGTACGTCCTCGCGCCGGTCAGCGCGCCGCTGCGCCTCGGCGGCAGGACGATCGGCGAGCTGACGCTCTCGATCCAGGATGACGAGGGCTACAAGCGCCTCGTCGGCCGCCTCGCCGGACTCGACTCGGTCATATACATGGGCTCGCGGCTCGTCAAGAGCACGATCGGGTACTCGCCCGGCCCGGTGCCGACGAGCGGCCCGTTCGACTACCGCGGCAGGCGCTACCGCGCTTACACGCTCGTGGCGAAGGCGTTTCCGTCGGGGCCGCTGCGGATCACCTTGCTGATCCCGATCCCCTACTCGTGAGTCACGCCGGAACGAGCGCCGAGCGCTTCTGCCGCAGCGCGGCGAGCAGCTCGTCGAACGAGTCGGCGAATTTTTCGACGCCCTCGCGCTCGAGCGTGTCGGTCACGTCCTCGTAGTCGACGCCGGCGTCGGCGAGCTCGCCGAACAGCCGACGCGCGTCGGCCAGCTCGGCCTCCAGCCGCGGGCGCGGCGCGCCGTGCTCCTGGAAGTCGCGGATCGTCTCCTCGGGCATCGTGTCGACGGTATCCGGCCCGATCAGCTCCTCGACGTACATCGTGTCGCGGTAGGCGGGGTTCTTGACCGACGTCGACGCCCACAGCACACGCTGCGGCGTCGCGCCCTTCGACTCCAGGAACTCCCAGCGCGGCCCGGCGAAGATCGCCTTGTAGCTCTGATATGCGAGACGCGCGTTGGCGATCGCGAGCCTGCCCTTCAGCTCGTCGTGACCGCCGATCGCATCGAGCCGTCCGTCGGCCTCGGTGTCGATCCGCGAGACGAAGAAGCTCGCGACCGAGGCGACCTTGCTCGGGTCGCCGCCCGCGGCGACGAGACGCTCCAGACCACGCACGTATGACTCGGCGACGTGCTCGTAGCGTTCGAGCGAGAAGATCAGCGTGACGTTGATCGAGCGGCCCTTCGCGATCACGTCCTCGATCGCCGCGAGGCCCGGCTTCGTCGCCGGGATCTTGACGAGCAGGTTCGGGCGGTCGACCGCCTCGTGCAGGCGGATCGCTTCGCGGAACGTCGCCAGCGTGTCGTACGCGAGGCGAGGATCGACCTCGAGCGAGACGTAGCCGTCGCGCCCGCCGCCGGCGTCCCAGATCGGACGGAACAGGTCGCACGCCTCGCGGATGTCCTGCTCGGCGAGCGCCCAGTAGACGTCCTTGATCGACAGCTCGGCGCCGAGCTCGCGCAGCTGCTCCTCGTACGCTTCGCCGCCGGCCATCGCCTTCTGGAAGATCGTCGGGTTCGACGTCGCGCCGACGATCGAGTCCTCGTCGATCAACCGCTGCAGGCCGCCGTCGCGGTTCGTCTCGCGCGAGAGGTTGTCGACCCACGCGCTCTGGCCGAGCGCGGAGAGCAGGCGCAGCGGTGTGAGGTTCGCGGATGCCATTTGCGATCTCCCTTCAGCTCGTCGTGGCGGTGGTCCGGTCGAGCAGCGCGCGCGCTCGGGCCGCGATGTTCTCGTCGGTGAAACCGAGCCGCTCGAGCACGGTCGTGCCGGGCGCCGAGGCGCCGAAGCGATCGAGCCCGAGCACGTCGCCGTCGAGGCCGACCCACTTCCACCAGCTGATCGTCGCGCCGGGCTCGATCGCGAGGCGCGCGGTGCTCGCGGGCGGCAGCACTTCGTCGCGGTACTCGAGCGACTGGGCTTCAAACAGCTCCATGCACGGCATCGAGACGACCCGCACCTTGACGTCTTCGGCCGCGAGCGCCTGCGCGGCGTGCAGCGTCGTCGGCACCTCGGCGCCGGTCGAGATCAGGATCAGCTCGGGCGTCGTCTCCGCGCTCGACTCCCACAGCACGTAGCCGCCGCGCTCGGCGCCGTCGGCCGCCGCAACCTCGTCACGGTCGAGCACGGGGATGTTCTGCCGCGAGAGCAGCAGCGCGACCGGACCGTCGGCGCGCTCCAGCGCGAGCTTCCACGCGACCGTCGTCTCGTTCGCGTCGGCCGGGCGGATCACCCACAGCCGCGGGATCGCCCGCAGCGACGCGTAGTGCTCGATCGGCTGATGCGTCGGCCCGTCCTCGCCGAGGGCGACCGAGTCGTGCGTCCAGACCCAGACGACCGGCAGGCCCATCAGCGCGGAGAGACGAACGCTGCCGCGCATGTAGTCGGAGAACATCAAAAACGTCGAGCCGTACGGCTTGACGATCCCGCCGTGCGCGCTCGCGCCGTTGACGATCGCGCCCATGCCGTGCTCGCGGACGCCGAAGGGAATGTTGCGCCCGGCGTGAACCCGCGAATACTCTCCCGCGCCGTCGAACACGGTCTTCGTCGACTCGACCAGATCGGCCGCGCCGCCGATCATCGTCGGGCCGTACTCGGCGAACGCGGCCATCGTCTTCTGGCCGGCCGAGCGCGTCGCGATCTCCTCACCGGCGGCGAACCTCGGCAGCGCCTCCTGCCAACCCGCGCGCAGCGCGCCGCGCCACGCGAGATCCCAGTCGCTCGCCATCTCCGGAAAGCGCTCGCGCCACGGCGCCAGTTTCTGCTGCTCCCACCCGCGCTGCGCGCTCGCGCCGCGCTCGGCGAGCGACATGTGCTCGCGGACGCGCTCGTCGACCCAGAACTTCTTGTCGGGATCGAAGCCCATCACTTCCTTCGTCGCGCGCACCTCGTCTTCGCCGAGCGCCGAGCCGTGCGACTTCGCCGTGTCGACCGCGTGCGGCGCCGGGTAGGCGATGTGCGAGCGGATCGCGATGAACGAAGGCTGCTCAGCATGCGCGCGCGCCGTCGCGATCGCCTGCTCGAGCGCGTCCAGATCCTCGGAGTCCTCGACGCGCTGCACATGCCATCCCTCGGCGGCGAAGCGCGCCACGTGGCTCTCGCTGTCGAACGAGATCGCGGTCGTGCCGTCGATCGTGATGTGGTTGTCGTCGTAGCAGACGATCAGCTTGCCGAGCCCGAAGTGGCCGGCAATCGAGGCGGCTTCCTGGCTGATCCCCTCCATCAGGTCGCCGTCGGAGCAGATCGCGTACGTGTGGTGGTCGACCAGCTCGTGGCCGGGTCGGTTGAAGCGCTCGGCGAGGAAACGCTCGGCGAGCGCCATCCCGACGGCGTTGCCGACGCCCTGTCCGAGCGGCCCCGTCGTCACCTCGACACCGGGCGTGTCTCCGCGCTCGGGATGTCCCGGCGTGCGCGACCCCCACTGGCGGAACTGCTGCAGGTCATCGAGCGTCAGGTCGTAGCCGCACAGGTGCAGCAGCGAATACTGCAGCACGCACGCGTGTCCGGAGCTGAGCACGAAGCGGTCGCGGTCGGGCCACTCGGTGTCCCGTGGATTGACGCGCAGGAATCGCTCGAACAGCGTGTAGCCGAGCGGCGCGAGCGCCATCGCCGTGCCCGGGTGGCCGGCGTTGGCCTTCTGCACGGCGTCCATCGCCAAGCCGCGAATCGTGTCGATCGAGAGCTGGCGGACGTCGCGTTCCTCCATCGAAGCGATCCTAGCGACGTTCGCTTGTGCGACAAGCGAACGTCGCCGAACGATGCCGGACGCGGCTCGCTCGCTAGAGTCCCGGGATCATGGAAGAGCGCTTCTGCGACGTCGGCGGCGGCATCACGCTGTGCTACGAGACGTTCGGCGAGCGGTCGAATCCGACCGCTCTGCTGATCATGGGCCTCGGCACGCAGATGGTCGCCTGGCACGAGGACTTCTGCCGTGAGCTGGCCGCGCGCGGCCTGCACGTCGTGCGCTTCGACAACCGCGACATCGGGCGCTCGACGCACGTCGGCGGCGCGCCGCCGACGATCGGCCAGCTGCTGCTGCGCTCGCGGCGCGCCGCCCGCTACACGCTGGCCGAGATGGCCGGCGACGCCGCCGGGCTGCTGCGCGAGCTTCGTCTCAGTCCGGCGCACGTGATCGGCGCGTCGATGGGCGGGATGATCGCGCAGACGCTCGCCGCGCGCCACCCCAAGCTCGTCTCCTCGCTGACGTCGATCATGTCGAACACGGGCGCGCTCACCAACGGCCAGCCGGCGCTGCGGCTCTACCCGTTCTTGCTGCGCCGCCGTCCGGTCGGGATGGACGAGTACGTGGCGCACTTCGCGCGGATGTTCGCCGCGATCGGCTCGACCGGGCTGCCGCGTGACCCCGAGGAGATCCGCGCGCTCGCGGGGATCAGCTACGAACGCGACCACGACGCGGCCGGCCCCGGACGCCAGCTCGCGGCGATCATCGCCTCCGGCGACCGCACGCGCGAGCTGCGCAAGATCGTCGCGCCGACGCTCGTCATCCACGGCACCGCCGACCCGCTCGTCCATCCGTCGGGCGGCCGCGCCACGGCGAAGGCGATCAGAGGCGCGAAGTTGATGAACATCGAGGGCATGGGCCATGACATGCCCCGTGCCGTGTGGTCGGAGCTCGCCGGCGCGATCGCCGAGAACGCAGCAAGGGCGGGTGGCCCCCCAAATCGCCACCCGCCCTTCCTTGCCTCCCGATCGCCCCTCCCCGGGCTATCCGGGTAGGCGCCCCGCGGCGTCCCTCAATCGCCGTGGGGCCGCCGGCGATTCGCCGGCAGTCCCGCCATCGAATGCGCGCGCCCAGTCGAGCATTCGCTCGTCTGCGAGCGGATCCGCACCAACCAATGGAGGTCGTGCCGGCAGTGCGAGCGACGGTACGGCCAGCGGCCGTGAAGCGCGCGAAGCATGCGCGGCTCCTGGCAACCGGCCAGCCTCATCGCCGGCTCCCCGCTCTCCGGTCCCTCGTGCCTGAACCAAGACCCATTTCGAAAGGCCCCTTGTCGCTCGACCCTCACGCCACCCGAACGACTGTCTCCGAGTGGGCGGGAGAACGCTCCCGCTGCGACATATAAATCATCTTTTACGCGGAATGTCAACCGGCAACTCGTTCCGCCGCGAGACGAGGAGAAAAGTGCGCCCGGCGGGAATCGAACCCGCGGCCTGCGGCTTGAAAGACCGCTGCTCTTTGGCTCCCCGAAGAGAACCGTTGACCACTGAGCTACGGGCGCGCGCGTGCGTAATCTAAGCATGCTTCGCGCGGGCGCGCTAAGCGTCGCGACCGCGTTTCGCGGCATCGGCCCTTGGCGCCGCGAATGCGCGATCGCGCGCACGCCGCGCGCGCCGTCTAAAGCTCGTCCGCGAGCAACTCCATCAGCAGCGAGTCGTGCCAGTCGGGGCCGTCGGCGTCGCGCTCGTAGCGGCGCATCACGCCGACGCGTCTGAAGCCGACCTTCTCGTACGCGCGGATCGCGGCGGCGTTCGCGAGCGCGGGGTCGATCGTGAAGCGGTGATGGCCGCGCTCGATCAGCCGGCGCAAGAGGCGCTCGATCGCCGCCGGTCCGACGCCGCGACCGCGCACGCGAGGATCGACGAACAGGTCGATCGCGGCGTAGCGGTAGCGCGGCGCGAGCTCCTCGTGGAACTCGATCAGGCCGGCGACGTCTCCGTCGAGCTCGATTGTCAGACGCGTGCAATCGGGGTCGTCGCGCCACGGGAACTCATCGTCCGGCTCGCCCCACCAGCGGGCGACGTCGGGCGTGGAGTGGATCCGCCGCAGCTCGCCGGTGTCGTCGTCGCGCAGCTCGCGCAGGACCAAGTCCATCGGTCGAGCCTAGTGTCGGCGCGGGCAACGAGCAACGTGAGGCGGCGGGCGACTTCGGTGCTGGCCACGCGGCCAGGCCAGGCGTATGCTGACTTCGGTCCGATGTAGATGGGGATCGTCGAACAGCGAGGAGCGCAGCGATGGAGAGCGGTGTGAGTGAGCCGAAGGCGCCCGGGCGCGCGGCGTCGATCGACGCGCGGACGGTCGCGGAGGCGTTCCGCGCGACCGTGTCGCAGCGCGCCGAGCAGGTCGCGATCCGCACGAAGGAAGACGCGTTCACGATCACGTGGGGCGAGCTCTTGCAGCGTGTCGACGCGCTCGCGGGCGGCCTGGCAAAGCTCGGCGTCGAGCGCGGCGACACGGTCGCGCTGATGCTGAGCAATCGGCCCGAGTTCCACCTGTGCGACCTCGCCGCGATGATGCTCGGCGCGACGCCGTTCTCGATCTACAACACGTACTCGCCGGAGCAGATCGCCTATCTGCTGAGCGACGCCGAGGCGAAGGTCGCGATCTGCGAGCAGCAGTACCTGTCGCAGATGCTCGGCGCGCGCGCGAGCGCGCCGGGCGTCGAGCACGTGATCGTCGTCGACGGCGAGGCGCCGGCGGGGACGCTCGCGCTGGTCGACGTCGAGGGCTCGAACGCGGGCTTCGACGTCGAGGCGTCGGTCGCGCAGCTGCAGGGCTCGGACGTGCTGACGCTGATCTACACATCGGGCACGACGGGGCCGCCGAAGGGCGTGCAGCTGGTCCACCGCAACCTGCTCGCGGCGGTCGAGGGGCTCGACGCGCTGATCGAGTTCCCGCAGGACGGGCGCGTGATCAGCTGGCTCCCGGCGGCGCACGTCGCCGAGCGCAACGCGCACCACTACCTGCCGATCGTGTTCGGGCTGCAAATCACGTGCTGTGACGATCCGCGCCAGGTGCTCAGCTACCTGCCGGAAGTCCGCCCGAGCTGGTTCTTCGCGGTGCCGCGCATTTGGGAGAAGCTGAAGGCTGGGTTGGAGACGATGATCGCGGCGCAGCCCGACGAGCAGCGGCGGCGCACGCGGGCGGCGCTCGACGCGGCGCTGCGCAAGGTGCGCCTGGAGCAGGAAGGGGTCGAGGCGCCGGCGGATCTGGCGGCGGAGGTGGCGCGCGCGGACGCGGAGATCTTCGCGGGCCTGCGCGCGATGCTCGGGCTCGACCAGGTCGAGGCGATCAACGTCGGCGCGGCGCCGACGCCGGTCGAGGTGCTCGAGTTCTTCCACGCGATCGGCCTGCCGCTGGCGGAGCTGTGGGGAATGAGCGAGACGTGCGGCGCGGGCTCGGTCAACCCGCGCGAGAAGATCAGGATCGGCACGGTCGGGCCGCCGGCGCCGGGCGTGCAGCTGAAGCTCGACTCAGACGGCGAGGTGCTGGTCAAGTCGGATGTCGTGATGTCGGGCTACCGCAACCTTCCGGAGAAGACGAAGGAGGCGTTCACCGACGACGGTTGGCTGCGCACGGGCGACATCGGCGAGTTCGACGAGGAGGGCTACCTGAAGATCGTCGACCGCAAGAAGGAGCTGATCATCGGCGCGGGCGGCAAGAACATGTCGCCGGCGAACATCGAGGCGACGCTGAAGAGCTCCTCGCCGCTGATCGGCCAGGCGTGCTGCATCGGCGACATGCGCGCATACAACACGGCGCTGCTCGTGCTCGACCCGGATTTCGCGCCGGCATGGGCGGCGGCGCAGGGGATCGAGGGTAAGACGCTCGAGCAGCTCGCGTACGACGAGCGCGTGCGCGAGGCCGTGCAGGAGGGGGTCGATCAGGCGAACGCGAAGCTCGCGCGCGTCGAACAGATCAAGCGCTTTGAGATCGTCGAGGGCGATTGGCTGCCGAGCGGTGACGAGCTGACGCCGACGATGAAGCTGAAGCGCAAGCCGATCGCCGAGAAGTACGCGGCGACGATTGACGCGATGTACTCGTAGATCGTCCGGCGCGCGACGCGGACCGGCTCGACGCCGGGCGAACGCGCCGGGTGCGTCGTCCTAGCGGGCGGCCTGCATGCGTTCGAGCGTGATCGCGTCGTGCGCGCAGAACAGCTCGACGCCGGCGTCGCCGCGCGCGGCGAGCTCGCGCAGGCGCTCGCTGTTGGCCTTGCGCGCGGCGTTGTCGACGGAGTTGACGTTTTGGAATACACGCAGCCCGGGCGGGCAGTACGGCGGAGTCTCGACCTCGCCGCGGTGGAAGTAAGCGTCGCCGCAGTGCAGCAGCCAGCCGTCGCCGCGCTTGACGGCGACGCCGGTGTGTCCGCGCGTGTGGCCGTACAGCGGCACGAGCACGACGTCGTCGGCGCCGGGCACGACGCGCACGCTCTCGAAGCCGAGCCAGTCCTCGCCGTCGGGCTCGTGGCGGACCCACTTCGGCCCGTGCGCCCAGTGCACCTGGACGTAGCGCTCGCGTTCGCGCAGGCTCGGGTGCATCGCGGCGTCGAGCTCGGGGCCGAGCACGTGCACGTCGGCATCGGGGAAGTCGGGCAGGCCGCCGGCGTGGTCGACGTCGAGGTGCGTGACGACGACGTTGCGCACGTCGTCGGGCTGGTAGCCGAGCGCGCGGACCTGTTCGATCGCGGTCTCGCGCGCCTGCGGCCGGGGGGCGACGAGCGCGTTGAACAGGGCGCCGAGCTGGCGCTTGTTGCGCGCGTCGTCGAGACCGAAGCCGGTATCGATCAGGACGAGCCCGTCGGCGGCCTCGAGCAGCAGGCAGTGGCAGATGAGGCGCGCCTTCTCGAAGACGCTGCCTTCGCCGTTGATCAGCTTGCGCCCGTGCGGGCACATCGTGCCGCAGCCGAGGTGGTGGACGTTCACGCCGGGGAGCCTACCGCGACAGGCGCGACGCCGAGCTCGCTCAGCTTCGCGTCGAGCTCGCCGATCCGCACGGTGTCGGCGTAGTAGTCCTCCTGACGCACGATCTTGCCCCAGCGCGAGCGCGCGAGCAGCAGCGTGCGGTTGCTGTAGATCAGCTCGCCGTCGGGGCCGCGCGCTTCGTCGTCGAAGCGGATCAGCAGCGACAGCCGCCACGGCGCGCCGTCGACGAACAGGTCGACGATCTCGCCGGTCAATCCGGCGGCGACGAAGTCGCGGAAGAAGCGCTCGATCGCCTGCTTGCCGTGATGCTCGCCGGCCCACCGGTGCTCGCCGTCGTTGAACACGAGCACGGCGTCGTCGGCGAACGAGGCAAGCAGCGAGCGGTAGTCGCCGGCGTTCAGCGCACGCAGGTCGCGACGCAGCTTCAGCAGGATCGCGCGCGCAAGCAGGCGCCGTCCGGCGGCGGCGCCGAGCGCTCCGGCGGCGAGCAGCGTCAAAGGGTTGGAGCGGCGGGGCATCGGGGCTCCTTTCTCGGGGTCCGCCAATATTAGAGAGATCGCTCTA
>DATHND010000029.1:0-6590 GCA_035486335.1 Solirubrobacteraceae bacterium | reverse complement strand
GTCCACGTGACCTTGTTGACCTGGATGACCTCGATGCGGCTCAGCCGGATCAGGATTGAGTCCGCTCAGCGATCGGTGCGATGTACCGCCTCGGCTGCGCGCCTCCGCGCGCACCGACCGGCTGGCTCCATGAGCGGCCTGTCGGACAACCGGGTTGTGCGCGACTGAAGGTCCTACGCGCGCTCGCCAAAGCGCTCGGCGTGCGGGCTCCTAATCCTCTTCCAGAGCGGGAGCTGTTTCGAGAGTCGTCACGTCAGGCCGTAGCGTCAGGCCGTAACGCGTTATACTTTCGAGGTATGACTGGCCGGATCGGCGCGAAGGGACAGGTCGTGATCCCGAAGGCGTTGCGCGACCGCGTTCGTCTGCAGCCCGGCGATGAGGTCGAGTTCGAGTTGCGCGACGAGCAGATCGTGCTGGTCGCCCATCGGCCTCCGGCGCGGCTTGGCAGTCGCTTCGCCAAGAGCGGGATGGCCGCACGTCTGCTGGAAGACCGCGCGCGCGAGCCGCGGTGAGCGTCTGTCTCGACGCGTGGGCGATCCTCGCGTGGCTCGATGGCGAGGAGCCCGCGCTCTCGCGGATCGAGGCTCTGGTCGCTGCTCGACCGGTCGTCAGTTGGGTGAACATCATCGAGGTCTATTACCGCATCGAGCGGGATCACGGACGGATCGCCGCCGACGACACGCTCGCTTCGCTGCGCGCTTCGCTGTCGCTCGATCTCCCGGGGATCGCGCGGATGATCGAGGCTGCTCGCTTGAAGGCTCGCGCGCCGATCGCGCTTGGCGATTGCTTCGCCGTCGCGACCGCCGCGGCGCATGGCTCCGTCCTGCTCACCGGCGACCCCGAGATCATCGAGCTCCCTGACCCGCCGTGCCCGGTCGAGGATCTTCGGCGCTGAGACGTGCTCAGCCGTTTGTGCGTCAATCGAACATTTGGGCTCTGACGCGGTGACACGCCGGCTCCTATCCCTATCCTTCAGGGATGGCGACCGGGTCCGTCGCTCATCTCGAATCCCGCCCTGGATCGCGTGGGCGTGGCCGCAAACGCGTGCTCGTCGGCTTCGCGCTCGGCGTTCTCGTCGTGATCGCCGTCGCGGCCGTCGTCGTGCTCGTCTGGTCGGGCGTCTCGTTGACCGGCGACGCGACCGCGCTCGCGCACGTCAGCGTGCAGCCGTTCGGCGGCAGCATCGAGCACGTCGAAGCGCACGGCCCCGGCGGTCGGCGGATTCCGCTGAGCGTCGAAGGCGGCAAGCTGATGCCGCTGCAGCGCCTGCAGCCCGGCGAGCAGGTGTCAATTGACGTGCAGGTCCGCCGGCCCGGGTGGCTCAGCTGGGCGCTCGGGCAGGACCGCACCGAGCACCTGACGCTGACGGCGCCGGTCGCACACGTGACCGATCGCTGGATGACCGTGCGGCCGGGCTCCGACGTCCAGGTGAGCTTCGACCGGCCGGTCAGCACGGTCGCCTACGGAGCCGGCGGTCCGTCGAAGCCGCAGACGCTGACCCGTGCGGCGAGCGCCGTCTCACTCGGGCGCCAGGCGGTCACCGGATCGACCGAGATCGCCGCCGCGCCGCGGCCGTGGGAGACGGTCGGTCCGGCGGCGCAAGTCAGCTGGTTCCCGCCGTCGCACTCACCCGTGATGGTTGCGCTGCCGGCCGCCGGCGCGCGGATCGCGCCGGCGACGAAGCTGTACATCACCTTCTCGAAGCCCGTCGAAGAGGTGCTCGGCTCGGCGCGCCCGAGCCTCTCGCCGAGCACGCCCGGTCGCTGGTATGAGGCGAACAGCCACACGCTCGCGTTCGCGCCAGCCGGCCTAGGCGCCGCGCTCGGCTCGCACCTGCGCGTGCAGCTGCCGCGCCCCGTGTCGGTGACGTCGAGCGGCGGCGGCGGGCTGACGACGACGAGCCAGATCGAATGGACCGTGCCGACCGGCTCGACCGTGCGCCTGCACCAGCTGCTCGCGCAGGCCGGCTACCTGCCGCTCGACTGGAGCCCGAGCGGCGCCGACGTCGCGCGCACGACGAGCGCCGAGGCGCAGGCCGCCGTCGCCCCGCCGGCCGGGAGCTTCACGTGGCGCTACGGCAGCACGCCGCGCCAGCTGCAGGCGATGTGGTCGGCCGACAGCCCGAGCGCGATCACGAAGGGCGCCGTGATGAAGTTCGAGAACGCCAACAACATGACCGTCGACGGCGTCGCCGGCGCCGAGGTCTGGCGCAGGCTGATCGAGGACGCGATCGCCGGCAAGCGGCTGAACGAACCGTACAGCTACGTCTACGTCCACCGCGAAACGCCTGAGACGATGACGTTGTGGTCGGCGGGGCGGACGGTCGTCTCCTCGCCCGCCAACACCGGCATCTCGGGCGCCGAAACGGAACTCGGCACGTTCCCCGTGTTCGAGCATCTGCCGGAAACGACGATGAGCGGCACCAACCCCGACGGCTCGCACTACGCAGACCCCGGCATCAAATGGGTCAGCTACTTCAACGGCGGCGACGCGCTGCACAACTTCGACCGCGCATCGTTCGGCTCGCCGCAGAGCCTCGGCTGCGTCGAGCTTCCGCTCGCGGCCTCGGCCGAGATCTATCCGTACACGCCGATCGGCACGCTCGTCACGGTTGAATCCTGATCAGCGCGCCACAGTCGCCGCGAGCGGCGGCTCGACGCTCCGCTGGCTCTGAGCGCCGCCATGCGAGAAGCGCAGCGCGCCGTCCTCGAGCGCGCTGTAGCGCAGGCTGAGGATGTCGCGCGCGTAGTTCTGATGCAGACGCCACGGCTTCTTCGAGCCCTGCTTCGGGAAGAGGTGGATCGAGCGCTGAACGTAGCTCGAGGAGAAGTCGATGAACGGCTCCTCGGCGACCGTCGGGTCGTCGTTGATCGGCACGCACTGCGCGTAGCCGCGCATGTCCATGTGGTTGAGCAGCCGGCATACGTATGAGCACGTCAGGTCGGCCTTGAGCGTCCACGACGCGTTCGTGTAGCCGAACGCGATCGCGAGGTTCGGGACGCCGCTCAGCATCATCCCGCGGTAGCTCATCGTTTGCGATGGATCGACGTCGCGGCCGTCGACGGCGAGCTCGACGCCGCCGAGCGCGAGCAGGTTCAGCCCGGTCGCCGTCACGACGAGGTCGGCGTCGAGCAGCCGACCGGAGCGCAGTCGCAGCCCGCGCTCGACGAACGTGTCGATCTCATCGGTCACGACGGACGCGCGCCCCGAGGAGATCGCCGCGAACAGGTCGCCGTCGGGCACGAGGCACATGCGCTGGTCCCACGGGTCATAGCGCGGGTTGAAGTGCATGTCGACGTCGTACTCGTGCGGCAGCCGCCGCGCGACCCCCTTGCGCACGAGCTCGCGCACGAAGCCCGGTCGGCGACGGCTGAGTCCGAACACGAGCATCGTCGTCAGCACGTTCTTCCAGCGCACGACCGCGTATGCGGTCTTCTCCGGCAGCCGGCGGCGGATCGAGCGCGCGAGCGGGTCTTCGGCTGGCAGCGACACGACGTAGCTCGGCGAGCGCTGCAGCATCGTCACGTGCGCCGCCGTCTCGGCGAGCGCCGGCACGAGCGTGATCGCCGTCGCGCCGCTGCCGATCACGACGACGCGACTGCCCGCGTGCTCGACGTCCTCGTCCCAGTGCTGCGGATGGACGATCCGCCCGGCGAAGCTCTCGATGCCCGCGAACGGCGGCGTGTGGCCTTCGTCGTAGCGGTAGTAGCCGCTGCACATCAGCAGGAAGCCGCACGTCAGGCTGACCGTCTCGTGCGTGTCGACGCGTTCGGCTTCGACCGTCCAGCGCGCGTCGACCGACGACCACTCGGCGCGCAGCACGCGATGCCCGAAGCGCACGTGGCGCTCGACGTCGTGGTCGCTCGCCGTGGCGCGCACGTACTCGAGGATCGACCGCCCGTCGGCGATCGACTTCGCCGCTTTCCACGGCCGGAACGAGTAGCCGAGCGTGTACATGTCCGAGTCCGAGCGGATCCCCGGGTAGCGGAACAGGTCCCACGTGCCGCCGATCCGCTCGCGCGCCTCGAGGATCGCGTACGTCTTGCCCGCGCTCTCGCTTTGCAGGTGGCACGCAGCGCCGACGCCCGACAGCCCGGCTCCGACGATCACGACATCTACATGTTCGGCTGCCACCAGCGCCTCCAGCTCGATCGCACGGCGCTCCGATCGTACTCCTCGCGATCCGCTCACTAGACTTGGCCGTCTCGCGCCCGTAGCTCAGCTGGATAGAGCGTCGGTCTACGGAACCGAAGGTCAGAGGTTCGAATCCTCTCGGGCGCGCTCGGCCGGAACCTCCTTCGCGGCGCGTCGAATCGGCGCCGATCGTGCTCCGCGACACGCCCGCTCGGTCTCACGGGGCAATCGGGAAACGTGGCGCCCGCAACCTGTTCGCAGCCGTATCATGCAGTCTGGCGGCAATGACGCCTCCGAGTACGGGGATGCTCGGCGATGGAGACTGGGGTTGGGATCGAAGGCGGCATGGCAGCCAGGAGAATCGGTATGAAGGCGATTGGCAGGCTCGCGCGGACGACGATCGCCGCGGCGCTCCTGTTCGTCCTCGCGCCGGCCGCGAACGCGCTCGCGGAAGCGCCGGCCGTCACGCTCACGAGCCCCGCCGCGGGCAGCTCGGTGGCGACGCACTCGCCGGCGTTCAGCGGTGCGACGAACGATCTGATCGACGAGGTCACGTTGCGGATCTACGCCGGCACGAGCGTCGAACCGACGACGCTCGTCGAAACGGTCACGACCCTGTTCCCGCCGACCGGCGGCAGCTGGTCGCTCGAACCGACGACGCCGCTGCCCGACGGGACGTACACGGCGCAGGCCAGCCAGACGAACCTCGCAGCGGAAACCGGCACCAGCGAAGCCGTCACGTTCAACGTCGACACGACGCCGCCGGCCGTCTCGCTCAGCCCGGTCACCTCGCCGACGAACGACCCGACGCCGACCTTCGGCGGGGCCGCCGGCACGGCTCCGGGAGACGACGAATCGGTGACGCTGCAGATCTACGCCGGCAGCGTCGCCTCCGGCAGCCCGGTGCGCACGATCCCCGTCACGCCGCACGGCGGGGCGTGGTCGGCGACGCCCGCCGAACACCTCGGCGACGGCACGTACACGGCGCAGGCCGAACAGTCCGACCAGGCGGGCAACACTGGCAAGAGCGCCGCCTCGACGTTCATCGTCGACACGACGCCGCCGGCCGTCTCGCTCACCCCCGTCGGCTCGCCCACGAACCACCCGACGCCGAGCTTTGAAGGCAACGCCGGCGTGGCGAGTGGCGACGTCGGCGAAGTCAGGCTGAACATCTACGCGGGCGGCACGGCGACCGGCAGCCCGATCCGCACCGTCGCCGTCACGCCGCTCGGCGCGAGCTGGTCGACGACGCTCGGCGAAGCTCTCGCGGATGGGACGTACACGGCCCAGGCCGAACAGGCCGACGAAGCCGGCAACGTCGGCAAAAGCGCCCCGTCGACCTTCACGATCGACACGACGCCGCCGATGGTCCAGGTCACGAGCCCCGCCAACGGCTCGTTCATCAACAGCGTCAAGCCCGTCATCAGCGGCACGGCGGGCAACGCGAGCGGCGACCAGCCGACGGTGACGGTGAAGATCTACGAAGGCGCCACGGTCTCGGGCAGTCCCACGCAGACGCTTGGTGTGACCCGCAGCGGCGGCTCGTGGAGCACCGGCGGCTCGGGACCGCAGCTCGCCGAAGGCACCTACACGCTGCAGGCCGAACAATCCGACGAAGCCGGCAACACCGGCACGAGCGCGCCGTCGACGTTCACGATCAAGACGAAAGGGCCGGCCGTCTCGCTGACGCCGGTCACCTCACCGACGAACGACCCGACGCCGAGCTTCGGCGGCGGCGCCGGCGTCGCGCCGGGCGACATCGCCGCGGTGACGCTGAAGATCTACTCCGGCGCGGAAGTCTCCGGAGTCGCGCTGCGCACCGTCTCGGTCGCGCCTAGCGGCGGGACGTGGGGAACCACGTTGACGCCGGGCGAAACGCTGCCGGACGGCACCTATACCGCCCAAGCCGAACAGTCCGACGAAGCCGGCGACACGAGTACGAGCGCGCCGTCGACCTTCAAGATCGACACGACGCCGCCGACGGTTCAGATCACGAGCCCCGCCAACGGCTCGTTCATCAACAGCGTCAAGCCCGTCATCAGCGGCACGGCGGGCAACGCGAGCGGCACGGCGGGCAACTCGAGCCGCGACGAGCCGACGGTCACGGTAAAGGTCTACGAAGGCTCCGCGGTGTCGGGGAGCCCTGCGCAGACGCTCGCCCTCACCCGCAGCGGCGGCTCGTGGAGCACCGGCGGCTCGGGACCGCAGCTCGCCGAAGGCACGTACACGCTGCAGGCCGAACAGTCCGACGAAGCCGGCAACACCGGCACGAGCGCGCCGTCGACGTTCACGATCAAGACGAACTTGCCGGCCGTCTCGCTGACTCCGCTCAAAACGCCGACGAACGACGCGACGCCGAGCTTCGGCGGCGGCGCGGGCGCCGCGCCCGGCGATATCGCCTCGGTGACGTTGAAGGTCTACTCGGGCACGAAAGTCTCGGGATCGCCGCTTCGGAC
>DATHND010000028.1:0-2033 GCA_035486335.1 Solirubrobacteraceae bacterium | reverse complement strand
CCGACCATCATGCAGTAGCCGACTTCGAGGCCCCATACGCCGCCCGAGACGCCGACGTCGACGTATTCGACGCCGGCGCGTTTGAGTTCCTTCGCGCGTCGCTTGTCGTCGGTCCAGCGCGAGTTGCCGCCGTCGACGATCGTGTCGCCGCGGTCGAGCAGCTTCGCGAGCTTGTCGACCGTCTGCTGCGTCGGAGCGCCGGCGGGGACCATGATCCAGACGATCCGCGGCGGCGCCAGCTGCTTGACGAGCTCTTTCAGCGAGCCGGCGCCGGCGGCGCCGTTCTTGACCGCCTGCTTGACCGCACCCGCGTCGAAGTCGAACGCGACGACCTCGTGCTCGGAGTCGCGGCGGATGCGGTGCACCATGTTGCCGCCCATCTTGCCCAGCCCGACGAAGCCGATCTGCGTCACAGCGCCTCCTCGATCCGTTTTGTCAGCGCGCGCAGCGCCGCCGCCGCGTCGTCTCCCTGCAGGCGCACTCGCTCGGCCGGCAGCCCGAGCCCGCGCAGCGTCTGGAAATCGCCGATCGCCTCGGCGTTCTTGAGCGTCGTGAACGTGTACGCGGCGCCTGGGATCTCGACGTCGTCCGGGCCATCCCACAGCAGCTGCAGGAAGCGCCCGACCTTCGGCCCGCCCTTGTGGAACTGGCCGGTCGAGTGCAGAAAGCGCGGGCCGTAGCCGAACGTCGTCGTCGCGCGGCCGTTGCGACGGACGAGCTCGCGCAGCTCGGCGACGGCCGCGTCGAACTGCTCCGTCGGCTGCACGTAGCCCATGATCGCGACGTAGCTCGGCGGCGTCGCCGGCCCCAGCAGCGCGTGCAGCTCGCCCGTGTCGGCGCTGTCCTCAGGCGGCAGCTCGTGCTTGGCCTCGTAGTCGGCGAGCACCTGTTTGGTCGCATCCTTCGCCTGCTGCACGTTCGGCTGGTCGAACGGGTTGATCTCCAGGCCCCAGCCGGCGACGGCGACGGCGATCTCGGCGAGCTGGAAGACGCGCCCTAGATCGGCCGGTCCGCGCGTGGGGACCCGCACCAGCGGGTGTCCGGCGTCGGCCAGCGCCGCGACGCGCGCGTCGAGCTCGGCGTCCGGCGCGCCCACGTCGGAGAGGAATGCGAACACGCGGTCCTCGCCGTACTCGCCGGGCTCGCCGAGCGGCTCCTCGGCGACCGGCAGGATGCCGGTTCCGTGCTTGCCGGTCGACTCGGCGACGAGCTGCTCCAGCCACAGGCCGAGTCCGGGCAGCGACTCGGCGATCACGAACGTGAGCTTGTCGCGGCCGGCCTGCGCGAGCGCGCTGAGCGCCGCGCCGAGCCAGACGCCGGCGGCGAGATCGGCGCGCGAACGGCCCGTCGGTCCGTCCGCGGCGAGCTCTTCGAGCTCGGTGTCCCACGCGCCGCTCGCGCCGGCCAGCAGCCCGCGGATGTCGACGCCGATCAGCGCCGCCGGAACGACGCCGAACGGAGAGAGCGCGCTGTAGCGCCCGCCGATGTCGGGGTCGCCGGCGAACACGCGGCGGAAGCCGTGCTCATGCGCGAGTCGTTCGAGCCCCGTGCCCGGATCGGTGATCGCGGCGAACCGCCGACCGTCTGCGAGCAGCGACCAGAAGTGCGCGAACAGCGACAGCGGCTCGATCGTGCCGCCGGACTTCGACGATACGAGGAACAGCGTCTTCGCGGGATCGATCCGCCGCTGCACCGCCCGCACGGTCGCGGCGTCGGTCGAGTCGAGCACGTGCAGGCGCGGCCGGCCCGGCGCCGAGCCAAACGAGCGCCGCAACACCTCGGGGGCGAGCGACGAGCCGCCCATCCCGAGCAGCACGACGTCGCCGATCCCCGCGTCGCGAACTTCGTCGGCGAACGCGAGCGGCTCGTCGGCCTCGGCGAGCATCCGCGCGGGGCTCGTCAGCCAGCCGAGCCGGTTGCCGATCTCCGGCGCTCCGGGCGGGCCCCACAGCGTCGCGTCGCCGTCGCGCACGCGTTCTGAGACGCGCGCCTCGCGCGCGCGTCTCAGCTTCTCGGCGACCGCTGCGCTCAAC
>DATHND010000027.1:0-13894 GCA_035486335.1 Solirubrobacteraceae bacterium | reverse complement strand
GCGACCGCTCTCGAGCGCGAGCCGCACGCCCCGCTCGATCAGCTCTGGTGGGTACTTCCTCGCTCTTGGCATGCCGGAAGGCTCTCCTTCCCCGCGGACGAAACCACGGATCAGAGCCCCCGTCAAAACCGGTCCGGCTCAGCCCCTCCTTGCTGCACCATCGCCCACCAGCGGTGATCTCGTCGGCTACGCCATCTACGGGCTCGTGGTCGTTGTTGTTTCGCTGCGTTCGAATATGGCCCACGTCAATCCAACGCTCTATCTCTTGGGCTGGCGCGTGACAGGAGTGACGCTCGATGGAGGCGAGCATCAGTACTTGGTCTCTAGGAACGCTCCCGCTCCGGGCGATCAGATTCGGGTCACCCGACTTTACGGTGTCCTCCATGCGAAGTAGCGTGATGGCATGCGCACGTCTGCCGAATGGGGCCAGACCAAGCTCGGGGAAGGGCTTCGACTGCTCCTTGGCCGACGCGACGACGCCGGCGGCCTGGACGCGAGACCGGTCGAACTGACAACAGAGGTCGCCGACGTATTGCGGGATGCGGCGCGCACCACACTCGTCAGCCTCGGCCAACGATCGCCAAAGGCATATTCGACCCTGGGCGACGCAGACTCAGACGAGTTCTTGAGTCTCGCGATCACAAGCACGGATACGGACGACGACAACGCCGCACCCGCCTACCTTGAGGAGACGTTGAGCGCCGCCGACATCGTACGCCTGTCGCTCGGGGCATTCGCAGCATCGAATTTTCTTCTGCGGGACGAGCTGTTCGAAGGCGGCTGGCTGTTCTACGCCGTCGTAGTCGAGGTCGTCGGCTCGAACGACCCGATCGCATTCGTAAGGCAATACAACCCCCAACGTGGGTTTGACCCGGGCCGACTCCTCGGCGTCTACGGCGATGTGCTGAAGCAGATCAACGACCCGGTGTTCAACTTCGACCTCAACTTCGATGTTGTGGTCGCCTACGACGAGGTGGCGGTACTTAGGGCTACCGCGTTTCAGCGTGTCTTCGCGGATGTCAATGTCGCTGCATCGGAGGTGCCTTCCCACGTGAAGTCCCTCGAGTCCGGACTGAATATTTCAATCACTGCCGTGTCCTCAGCCGTCCTGACGGCTTCGTGTCAGGACCGGCTCCGGATGGCAGCTCGCCTAAAAAGCTCGCGAAACAGCCACACCTCAAACTTGTTACGCCCAGTCGCTTCGGGAAGCCCTCACGAGGCACGCCCTCGCCCCTGACCGTTTGGGCGCTGGCGACGAGGTCGTCCTCGATAGCGTCGACGATGTTCGCGTCTTCCTCGACGTCCTCGAGAAGCGTTACTACGAGGAGGATTTCACGGGCGATCACATGCGCGCCGATAACGCATCGCCACGATCGGTCTGACCAAGATCCCTTATGGATAGGGATGGCAGGCAGGTCCAGCCAGATGGAGACTTCGGGAGCGCGGCCTCGATCTTGCGCGGTCATGGTGCGGGGTTTGCGGGGGATCGCGGTCCTACTGCGGGTGATTTGCGGGGCCGTGCCCAGCGACCACTCGCAAACACGAGCGAACCCGCCTCATCCCGATCCCCAACGTCGGCGCTGAGTCGGCCGGAGGCCCAAGGGTCCGCTAGTGGCGAGGCTGGTGTCCGATCGGCTCGTACCGGTGCAGCTCGACTTTAAGGTATCGGCCACCCAGCGTAGTGGTCTTCAAGAAGCCCGCGGGCTACCTTTGCCGAGAACCCGAGATCGCGTAGAAGACACGCTTGCATGAGTGCAGTCGCTCTCCGAGTCGTCTCGAATACGTTGTTTTCGATCACGCGAGGCGCAAAGCCGTAGTTCGGCTTGTTGAGATGCGCATAGTAGTGACGAGACGCGGCCAGGAGCTTCAGGTTTCGCCTTGTGGAACCTGTGATACCGGCAGGCAGGTGAGCGTATGCGCGGAGCGCTTCGAGAGCCTCCAGCAATGACGGCCGGTTGATGCGATGCCATCGCCTAGCGTAGGACTCAAGGCTTGTCACGAGCTTGCCCAGGCGCTCGGGGCTATAGACGGAGCCCATGTTGATCGTTTCCGCGAACGTACCGAGCACAGGGCGCGTCGCACTGAAGATCTCGAACCACTTCTTGATTGCGGCCTCGAAGTCTGGGAGGTCAAGGCCGGTGAATAGGTAAGCGCTGTCTGGCCGCCACTCTCGCGGGATGATTTCTTCGCCGCGGCGTAGCACGCGCGCCCGTGTATCACTAGATGGGGCGAGGGCCGCTTCAGACACGATCGTGTCTGGCCGATCGGAGGCGAAAACGAGCAGCGACAGGATGGGCAGAGCGAAGCTACCGTGAAGCTCATCGAGCGAAACCGGGCGTTTTGCTACGAGAAGAGCATCAAGGTTGGTACGTATCGACCAGCTCGGCGCGTATGACACCTCGGTCGCCATCGTGGGCGAGATCGCCAGCGTTCCCAGCCTCAACTTGACCTCTCGGGTCGGCGGCAACTCCCATGTCGTCGTTAGACGAGTCACGCGTCCACGTTTGTCGACGGTGTAATCCGGTGGTGCGAGGCCGGTCTCGGGCAGCCACTCATGGAGATTGGCGGTCCGCACCACGATGCGCCGCCACCGAGTCGTTCGCGTCGCCTGCTGGCCGAGCAGCAAGGCTGGCCCCGAGATCGAAGCGAACGCGCGACCATCGAACGACGTTGCGACCACGAGCGCGTCGACCAGTGCGACGTGCGTTCCGTTCACGGTTTCCCCATGTACCGTGACCTTGCCGCCCGGCTGCCGCGGCCAGCCCGTGAGAGGACCGATCAATCTGAGTGTGCGCCATCAACTCTCGACCAGGCCATTACTCCCGGCGCGGCGTGGGACTCGTCCTCCGCATTTTCGGCCAGCCAGAAGCGTCCCAGCAGCTCCTGTCCGTTCTCGAGTTCGCCCTCAGCGTGCGTTGTGCTTTGCAAGGCTCGCTTTCTGGTTAGCTCGAAGCTCAGGCAAGAGCCTCAGGAGTCCGAGCGCCGCCCAGCCCAGCACACGGACTTCCGATAGCTGAGTCGAGCGCCCTACCTCTGCCGCAGGTAGACCTTGAAAGAGGAGCATGTTGAGCACGATCTTCTCTGGCGTACCCAACTGCGGAATCAGGTCGCCAAGCAAAGTCAGTCCGAGCGGGCCGAGGGCATCGGCCTCAGCCGCAAGCGGCTGGTATAGCTGCATGAGCTTGTCGAAGACCTCATCAAGCGGTATCCCGAGATACCGCTGAAGGTCGGCCGGCAACGGAGGCACGTCCATATCCTCGTCGAGCAAAGCTAGTACACGCTCGAAATCACCGACGAGGCTCTGAAGCCCGTTCCGCTGCCGCGACTCCACAAGCATCCGGTAGAGCGTTGCGCGGCTTACGCCGGTCAGCGCGGCAACCTCCCCGACAGGCAGGCCCGCTTGCAGCGCTCCCGGGAGCAGTTGCCGGATTCGCTGCCCAGCCGCATCCACCGACGCGAGACCCTGCCCGCGTTGATCTGCCGACCTGCTCAGCTCGTGACGATAGAAGGCGAGCTGGGTATTGCGACTCCGTCGAGCGCGGGCATCTCGTTCTCTGAAGAGCGTGGCCACAGACCGATCGTATCATCATGCGACGAAATACGTCTCAACATGAGACGTGTAGCAGTGAGCGAGTATTCTCATTCCTCGGACTGACAGACGCTCGGAGCGCACCGAGGCCCGCTGCATTTGCTGCGGAGACTAGGGGGGCCCGCGCTCGCGCTGCGGGGATTTACGTGGGCTGCGACCAGGGAAAGCGCAACCCGAGCGAAACGGCCGACGCCGATCCCAGCGTTCTTCGGGACTTCGCCTGTGTTCGCGGTAATTCGCGTCGCCTCGCAGACAACTCGAAATATCGGGGCGAACGGTAAAGCTTGGCGCTCTGATGCGGGTTTTGGGCGGTCTGCGGTCCGATCGCGGTCCAAATCACGTCCGTCGGCGGGCAGGCGAGACGACCGCGAGTTGCGGCCTCGGCGATGACTCTGCCTCCCAACGGCGATATCAGCAGACACCATGCCCAGCGCGGTACCGTCAATCCGTGGTCAAAACGACGATTTACTTTCCGGATGAGCTGCACAAGAGGATCAAGCAAGCGGCGAAGGAGCGCGGCACCAGCCAGGCCGAGCTGATCCGCACGGCGGTCCGTCACGAGCTGCTCTGTGCGCCGGCCCATCAGCAGGAGCGTGCCGGTCGGCGCGCCCGCCTACTCGCAGCAATCGGCAAGCTCGACAGCTCCGCGTACCCCTCCGGCTACCTCGGCGAGCTCCGCGCCCAGTGGCGCGGCTGATCGTTCTCGACGCGAGCGTCGCAATCGCTGCGCTCGCGGGCGCGAGCGACGACAAGCTAGTGGTCGCGGCCTACTACGAGGCGGAGATCGTCGTCGGCCCTGACCCGAGGGAGGCGCGCCGTCGATCCCAGCGCCTGAGCGCGGTCGAGGAGAAACGCATGGACGGGCAGTGCCCCCGGGGAGTAGCGAGGCTCAAGGGATGCACGCCTTTAGGGCGGACGGGCGAGTCAGGCTGCGATCCCTCTGCGGTCCGTTTCGGCCGCTCCTGCGGTCCCTCTGCGGTCCCAATCCCCACGAACATCCCCGAACACCCGCGAATAGCGCCCCGGCAACCAGCAAGGTTTTCGCGGCTGTTCGCCTGTATTCGCAGCTGTTCGCAGAACCTACGGAATATCGGGGCGCCCGGATTCGAACCGGGGACCTCGCCGACCCGAACGGCGCGCGCTACCAGGCTGCGCCACGCCCCGACGCGCGGTCAGTATTCCATACAGCAGTCGTACATACAGTTGCAGGCGCACGCGTATCCCGCAGCGGGTCCCCGCACGCGCCGTTGTCGCGCGCGTCCGTGCCCGCACGCGCCACGCGCATCTCGAGCGCCAGCTATGGTCGCGCGATGCCCGCCGCCACGACCGCGATGCTCGCCGAGTTGGACGCGCTGCTCGAACCGGCGCGCTTCGAGGACTACGGCCCGAACGGGCTGCAGGTCCCGGGCGCGTCGGAGGTCGAGACGGTCGCGACGGGCGTGTCGGCGCAGCTCGAGCTGTTCGAGCGTGCGGCGGCAGAGCGCGCTCAGCTGTTGGTCGTGCACCACGGCCTCTTCTGGGGCTCGGGCCTGGGGCCGATCGACGCGCAGCTCAGGCGCCGCCTGAAGGTCTTGTTTGAAGCGGACATCGCGCTCGCGGCGTACCACCTGCCGCTCGACGCGCATCCGCAGCTCGGCAACAACGCGTTGCTGGCGCGCGCGCTCGGCGCCGAAGCGATCGAGCCGTTCGCGCGCCACCGCGGCGAGCCGATCGGCTTCGTCGCGCAGCTCGCGGGCGACGGGGTCGCGTCGGCCGAGCTGTTCGCGCGCGTGCGTGAGCTGACCGAGCGCGAGCCGCTCGTGTTCGAGGCGGGCCCGGCGCGCGTGCGTCGCGTTGCGATCGTCTCGGGCGGCGGCTCGGAGTATCTCGCCGACGCGGTCGCGGCCGGCGCCGACGCGTTCCTCACGGGCGAGCCGACCGAGCGCGTGATGGCGCAGGCGCGCGAGCTGCGCATCCACTACGTCGCGGCCGGCCACTACGCGACGGAGACGCTCGGCGTTCGCGCGCTCGGCGAGCACCTCGCGCAGCGCTTCGGCGTGCGCCATGTGTTCCTCGACGTGCCCAACCCGATCTGAGCCGCGGCGGCCGTCGGCGCGCTCGCAAATTGCGCGGTCGCGCTCTAACATGAGCTGAGCGACCGGCATGGGGCGATCAGCCGGCAACAGAGACCGAGACGAAGAGGAGAGTTCCCGATGGAGGCCACCGCGATGGCGTCGACCACGGGGTCGGCAACAGGTTCGCGAACGATCGCAGACCTGATCCCGTGCGCTGCCACCGCGCACGGCGAGAACCCTGCGATCCGCTACAAGCACGACGGCGTGTGGCAGGACATCAGCTACACGCAGCTCGCCGAGGTCGTCCAGGAGATCGGCCTCGGTCTGATCGACCTCGGGATCGAGCCGGGCGAGCGGCTGTGCATCCTCGCCAACACGCGTCCGGAGTGGTCGTACGCCGACATGGGCGCGACGTCGGCCGGCGCGGTCGTCGTGCCGATCTATCAGACCAATTCTCCCGAGGAGTGCCTGTGGGTGATCTCCGATTCCGACGCGTGCGCGATCGTCTGCGAGAACGAAGAGCAGCTCGAGAAGATCGCTGCGATCCGCGAGCAGGTGCCGGGCCTTCGCACGATCATCGTGATCGACCCACCGAACGACGCCGGCGTCGCCTCCGGTCAGCCCGATGCAGTCAAGGCGCTCGCAGCGATCTCACTCGACGAGGTTCGTGAGCGCGGGCGCGCGCACGGCGCCGAGGAGCTCGAGGCGCGCCGCGCGGCTGTACGTCCGGAGGACCCGTTCACGTTCATCTACACGTCCGGCACGACCGGCCCGCCGAAGGGCTGCGTGCTGACGCACGGCAACTACCGCGCGATCGTCGACATGGTCAGCGAGGCCGGCGAGATCCAGAACGACGAGGTGATCTACCTCTACCTTCCGCTCGCGCACTCGTTCGCGCTGTTGATCCAGCTCGCGGTGTTCGACCTCGGCGGCACGCTCGCGTACTTCGGCGGCGACACGAAGCAGATCGTGCCGGAGCTGATGGAAGTCAAACCGACGTACCTGCCGTCCGTGCCGCGCGTGTTCGAGAAGATCTACACGCTCGCGCAGGGCGCGATCCAGGCGAAGCCGCCGGAGGAGCAGGCACGCGCGAAGGCCGCGATCGAGCTCGGCGTGAAGGTGCGCGACATGATCAACCGCGGCGAAGCGGTCCCGGAGGAGCTGCAGAAGCCGTTCGACGAAGCCGACGCGGAGCTGTTCGCGACGGTACGCGCGATCTTCGGCGGCAGAGTCCGCCACGCGACGAGCGGCGCGGCGCCGATCGCCAAAGCGATCCTCGAATTCTTCTGGGCGTGCGGCGTGCCGGTGCTCGAGGGCTACGGGATGACCGAGACGGCGACGGCGGCAACGACGTCGACGGTCGAGAACCACCGCTTCGGCACCGTCGGGCGCGCGCTGCCCGGCGTCGAGCTGAAGATCGCCGACGACGGCGAGATCTTGGTCAAAGGGCCGAACATCTTCGACGGCTACCACAACAACGCCGACGCGAGTTTCGGCGCCGTCGAGGACGGTTGGCTGCACACGGGCGATCTCGGGTCGGTCGACGACGACGGCTACCTGTCGATCACGGGCCGCAAGAAGGACATCATCATCACGGCCGGCGGCAAGAACCTGACGCCGGCGAACATCGAGAACGACCTCAAGCAGTGCCGCTGGATCTCGCAGGCCGTGATGCACGGCGACCAGCGCCCGTACCCGGTCGTGCTGATCACGCTCGACGAGGAAGAGATGCCACAGTTCGCGAGCGAGCGCGACCTGCCGAGCGACATCGCCTCGCTCGCCGAGCACCCTGAGGTACGCGCGGCGATCCAGGCCGAGCTCGACCGCGCGAACGCCAAATACGCGCAGGTCGAGCAGGTCAAGAAGTTCGCGATCCTCGACCACGACCTCTCGCAGGCGACGGGCGAGCTGACGCCGACGCTGAAGGTCAAGCGCAACGTCGTCAACGAGAAATACGCCGAGCTGTTCGACCGCCTGTACAACGGCTGACGCGCGCCGCGCGCAGCAACACGTCGAGCACGATCAGCGCCCCGCGCTGGACTGCGGCCCGCAGCGACGCGTTTAGCTGCGAACATACGTATCGATGCGCACCGACCCGAGCGACAACGGAGGCCTGTTCGTCGGGCGCAGGCCCGGCACGGCGCCGATCCGCTACCGGGCGTTGCCTGAGCGCGGCAGCGACTCACGCCAGCGCATCGACAGCTCGTTCGCGAACATGCTGTTTGCCGGGATCATCGTGCTCAGCCTGCTCTGCTGGGGACCGATCCCGCTCGCGTGCCTGTGGGTCGGCTCGCAGGTCGACTACCTCTCGGGCAGCGTCGGCATCGGCATCCTCGTCGCGTTCCTCGCGCTCTTCCCGCTGTTGTTCGGCACGCTGTCGCTGCTGCGGCGCCTCGACCACGCGTGGATCCTCGTGCGCCGCGCCGCTGGCCACGACCAGCGCTCGGGCGCGCTCGGGCGCGTGTTCGGCGCGACGGCGGCCGTCTGCGCGCTCGTGTTCGCGTTCTGGTTCGTCGTCATCCACGGCCCCGGCTCACTGACGATGCCGGGCAACGGCCACTAGTGAGCACGCGTCGGCGCACGCGGCGCAACGGGCACGCGAGCCGCGCTTAGAACGGAGCGATGATGAGCCTGCTCGACTACTACAAGCAGTTCGAGGGGATGACCGAGGAGGAGATCAACGCCGGCCTGCGCGAGGAGGCCGCCGAGCGGCGCCGCAAAGCGCTCACGCGCGTCGACACGCTCGATCTCTCCCAGACGACGTGGCCCGAGCTGCCGAACCCGCGGATCGTCAACGCGATCACGTTCGTCGCCCGGCGCGGGCTGCACCGCTACCCGCACCTGCGCGGCTCGGAGCTGCGCAACGAGCTCGCCGCGCGGCTCGGCGTCGACCCGGGCCGGCTCGTGCTCGGCAACGGCGCCGCCGAGCTGCTCAGCTCGGCCACGCGCGCGCTGATCGAGCCGGGGCAGCGGCTGCTCACCTCGTGGCCGTCGTACCCGCTGTACCCGATCATGGCGCGCCGCGCGCACGGCCAGGCGGCGCCCGTGACGGGCGGCGTCGACGCGCTGCTCGAGGCCGCGCAGGACCCGGCGACGCGCGTGATCGCGCTCGCCAACCCAAACGACCCGACCGGCGAGCTGGTCGCGGCCGGCGAGCTCGAACGCCTGCTCGCCGGCCTGCCGGAGACCGTGGCAGTGCTGCTCGACGAGGCGCTCGTCGAGTTCGTCGATCAGCAGTCGACCGACGTCTCGCTGAAGCTGCTCGAGCGCCACCCGCGCCTGCTCGTCTTCCGCAGCTTCTCGAAGGCGTGGGGCCTCGCCGGCCTGCGCGTCGGCTACGCGATCGGCGGGCCGCGCTCGCAGGAGCTGATGGCCGAGCTCGACCCCGACCTCGGCGTCTCGGAGGTCTCGCAGGCGGGCGCGCTCGAGGCGCTGCGCACGTGCTCGAACCTGCTCGAGCGCCACGTCGAGACGATCTGCGAGGAGCGCCCGCGCCTGATCGCCGGCTTGCGCGAGCGCGGCTTCGAGGTCGCCGACAGTCAGGCGAACTTCGTCTGGGCCGCCCATCCCGAGCTGAGCGGCGGCGAGCTCGCCGCGCGCCTCGCGCTCTCAGGCGTGCTCGTCGCCGAAGGCGACGCGCTCGGCGAGCCGCAGCACGTCCGCATCGCGATCCACAAGCCGGCCGCGACCGCGCGTGTGTTGAGCGCGATCGACAAAGCGCTCTAGCCCGAGCCCGACTGCCTCAGAAGGGTCCCGGTCGTCCCTTCGAGAATCTTGCGCCAAGCGCTGACCTGTTCGGGCTCGGCGTCGAAGTGCTCGACGACCTTGCGCACGCGCTTGCCCGAGATCTCGAGTTCGTGGCGCTCGGCGACCTCCTGGTAATGCTCGTACTGCTCGGCGAGGTGCTTCGTCACCGACTCGAAGCCGTGGCGCGCGATCTCGACGCGCGAGGCGAAGTTCATCATCGACGTCTGGAACATCAGTTCGTCGGTCGGTTCGGGCTCGATCAGCACGATGTCGACTCCCGGGTAGCGGCTCTCCCACGTCTTCGCTAGTTCGTGCAGTCGCTGGTGCGCGACGAGCTTGAACGCCTGGTAGCCGATCTGCGGAAAGCCCATGTCCGACACGCGGCGCGGGCGCGTGCCGTGCAGCGTGCGGACGTGCTCGGCGAAGTCGTTGACGAACGGCACGATCGGGTTGATCACGACGACGAGCTTCGCGCCGGCCTCGACGGCGATGTCGAGGTTCGTCGTCGAGACCATCCCGCCGTCGATCAGCTCACGATCGTTGACGCGCACCGGCGCATAGACCATCGGCAGCGCGCCTGACGCGCGCACGGCGGTCGAGATCGGCACGCTTTCTTGCTCGTCGACGCCGAACACGACGCGCTCGCACGTGTCGAGGTCGGTCGCGGTGATGTAGAGCTCGCACGCGAGCTCGTTGAAGTCATCGGTACGGCCGGGCTCGCTCAGCACCTGGTGCAGGTAGCGCTCGATGCCGGCGCCGGTGTACGCGCCCGACGGCAGCCCCTCGGCGAAGCCGAGCAGCAGGTCGAGCGCGGAGATGCCGCCGCGCTGCGTGACCAGCTGGCGAGCGAGCGATAGCGTGCGCAGCGGCAGCGCGGCGCCCTTGCGCACGAACTCGAGCAGGTTCGGGCGCAGCAGGTCGCCGAGGTCGACGTCTTTGAACGGCGGTTTGCCCTGCTTGGTGACGACACGCATCATCTCCTCCGGCGTCACGCCGTTGGCGCAGAGCGCGGCGATGAACGCGCCGGCCGACGTGCCGACATAGACGTCGAACTGGTTGACGCTGCTGTTGACCGCAAGCAGGTCGAGCGCGCGCAGCGCGCCGATCTCATACACGCCGCCGGTGAAGCCGCCGCCGCCGAGCACGAGCGCCGTCTTGTGGCGTCGCGGCCGGCGTCGCCGATCGATCGACGCGGTGCGTCCGACGCCGCGCGCCTCGTGCTGCTTGGCCGCCCGTCTACGCTTGGCCGCAACCTTGGCCTGATCCGTCGGTTCCAGCTTGACGACCTTGCCCATCGTCGTTGATTCTAAGGGACGAGTGCCGCGAAAACTCGATATTTCGCACGCCGGACCGCTTTACAAGACACTTGCGCGCCGCGCGGCGGTGCTCGCCATCTCAATGGCGCTGCTCGCCGTCTCGATCGTGCTCGCCGTTCCGGCCGGCGCGACAGCACAGCCGGGCAGCCTCGCCGGCCTGCAGAGCGACCTCGGCGGCCAGATGCGAATCGCCGGCGCGCATTCGAGCGCGTATGTCTACGACATCACGACGAAACAAGCGCTGTACTCCGACCGCGCGACCGCGCGACGCCCGCCGGCGTCGGTCGAGAAGCTCTACACGGCGACGACCGCGCTCGAGCGGCTCGGGCCGACGGCGCGCCTATCGACGACCGTGCTCGGAACGGGCCAGCTCGGGCCGAACGGCGTCTGGGAAGGCGACCTCTACCTGCACGGCGGCGGCGATCCGACGTTCGGCGACACGCCGTTCATCGCCAGCCACTACGGCGGCGTCGGCGCGAGCCTCTCGACGCTCGTCACGCAGCTCGTCGGCGCCGACGGCATCCACGCCGTGCGCGGATCGGTCTACGGCGATGAGTCGTTCTTCGACTCGCTGCGCGGCGAGCCTTCGAGCAACTACCGCTTCGACCCGTTCCTCGAAGGCACGCTCTCGGCGCTCGCGTTCGACCGCGGCGCGAGCGGCTCCGAACGCGGCGCGCACGCGCCGGCGGCGTACGCCGCGCGCAAGCTGTGGGCGGCGTTGAAGAACGACGGCATCAGCATCCGCGGCTCGAGCGGCGCCGCGAGCGCCCCGCCCGGCGCGACGCCGCTCGCGCAGGTCGCCTCGCCGACGGTCGAGCAGCTGCTCGGGCTGATGCTGCCGCCGTCAGACAACTTCTTCGCGGAGACGCTCGTCAAGGACCTCGGTGTCGCGGCCGGCGGCGGCGGCACGACGGCCGCCGGGGCGTCCGTCGTCAGCCAGACGATCGCCTCGCTGCTCGGCATCCACCCGCATGTCGTCGACGGCTCCGGCCTCTCCGAATCCGATCACACGTCGGTCTACGAAGTCGCCGATCTGCTCGTCGGCGTACAGCCGACGCCGCTCGGGACGCTGCTGCGCAACAGCATGGCGATCGCCGGGCACACCGGCACGCTCGCGCACCGCATGCGCGGAACCGGCGCCTCCGGGCGCTGCCAAGGCAAGACGGGCACGCTGACCGGCTTCTCGAACCTCGTCGGCTACTGCAACGCCGCGAGCGGCGATCTGCTCGCGTTCGCGTTCTTCGACGACGGCATCTCGACCGAACTCGCGCACGTGATCCAAGACCACATGACGATCACAGTCGCCGACTACTAGAGCGGCCGCACCGCAGGCGAAGCGGCTAGGTCGCTAAAGGTTCACCGCGGGACGCCGATACGTCCGCATGTTCTATCGGGCGCTGTCGCGCGTCAAGAGCGAGTCCACGGCGCTGATGCGCCTCAACGACCGGTCCGCGTCGCTGACGCACGTCAGGGACCAGCCCGCGGCGTTGATCCGCTTCAAGAGCGAGTCCGGAGCGCTGATCCGGCTGAAGAGTCAATCAGGCTTCACGCTGATCGAGCTGCTCGTCGTGATCCTGATCATCGGCATCCTCGCGGCGGTCGCGATCCCCGCGTTCCTCAGCCAGACAACCAAGGCCAACGACGCCGCCGCGAAGACGCAGGTGGGAACGCTGCAGACGACGATGAAAATGTACGCGCTCGAAAACAGCGGCAGCTACGAAGGCGCGACGCTCGCGAAGCTGCAGGCGATCGAGCCGACGTTGAAGGACAAATCGACCGCGATCGCCAAAGAACCCGCCAGCCTGACGTCGACGAACTTCACGATCGAATCGGAAGCCGTCGGCAGCAAAGACGTCTACAAACTCAAAAGCGAAAACGGCGAAGTCAAACGCGAATGCAGCCCGTCCGGCAAGGGCGGCTGCAACGCCAGCGGCAACTGGTAGGCGGTCGGGCAGCCGTCGCGTCGCCGCGGCGCGCGTCACCGTCCTAGCAGCTCGCGCAGCCCCGCTTCGTCGAGCACCGGCACGCCGAGGCGCTCGGCCTTCTGAAGCTTCGACCCGGCGCTCTCGCCGGCGACGAGATAGTCGGTCTTCTTCGACACCGAGCTCGTCACGCGGCCGCCGGCGGCGATGATGCGCTCTGTCGCGTGCTCGCGCGACCACTCCGGCATCGTGCCTGTGAGGACGAGCGTCTTGTCCGCCAGCGGTCCCTCCGACGGCGCCGGCCCCTCCTCGGCGAAGCGCAGCCCGAGCTCGCGCAGGTCGGCGATCAGCGCGCGCATCCGCTCGTCCGCCAGCTGCGTCGCGATCAGCGCGGCCATCTTCTCGCCGACACCCGGCGTCTGCTCGATCTCTTCCGGGCTCGCCGTCAGCAGCGCGTCGATCTCGCGGAATCGCTGCGCGAGGTTGCGCCCGGTCACCTCGCCGACCTCCTCGATGCCGAGCGCGAACAGCACGCGCGCGAACGGGCGCTTCTTCGAGCGCTCGAGCGCCGCGAGCAGGTTGTGCGCGGAGATCTCGCCGAAGCCGTCGAGCTCGACGAGCTGCTCCTCCGTCAGGCGGTAGAAGTCGCCGGCCGTCCTCACGATGCCGCGCTCCTGCAGCGTCGCGACCTGCTTCTCGCCGAGCCCGTCGATGTCCATCGCACCGCGCGAGACGAAGTGCTTGAGCAGCTGCCACGCGCGGCCCGGGCACACCGGGTTCGGGCACTTCGTGAAGACCGCCCCCTCGGTCTTGATCGTCGGCGTGTCGCAAAACGGACAGCGCTTCGGCGGCCGCGGACGGCGCGCGCGGCCCTTCCGCTCGACGACGTGCGGCGCCGGCGAGACGACCTGCGGGATCACGTCGCCGGCGCGCAGCACGATCACGTCCTCGCCCGCGCGAATGTCCTTGCGCGCGAGGTCCTCCTCGTTGTGCAGCGTCGCCATCCCGATCGTCACGCCGCCGACCGTCACAGGCGCGAGCACAGCGTACGGGCGCATGTCGCCGAACTTGCCGACGTTCCACATCACCTTCTCCAGCCTCGTCACGGCCGTCGTCGGCGGGAACTTCCACGCGACCGCCCAACGCGGCTCGCGCCCGACCGCGCCGAGGCGGCGCTGCAGCCGCAGGTCGTCGACCTTGACGACGGCGCCGTCGATCTCGAAGTCGAGCTCGCCCCGACGGCGCTCCCACTCGCGACACTGCGCG
>DATHND010000026.1:0-6994 GCA_035486335.1 Solirubrobacteraceae bacterium | reverse complement strand
TCATGTTCAGCGTCTCGGGGCCGACCGAGCCGAGGTCTTGCAGCGAGGCGCCGAGGAACACCTCTCCGCCCTTCTCGCCGATCGTCACGAGACCGAGCGCCTCGGACATGCCGAACGAGGTGACCATCCCGCGCGCCAGCGAGGTCGCCGCGTGGAGGTCGTCGTTGACGCTCGTCGAGGTATGCCCGAAGGCGATCCGCTCACCCGCCAGGCCGGCGGTGATGACGACCAGCTGGCTCTGCAGGTCGGGCTCGCTCATGATGATCTGATCGCGGTCGGAGAGCATGTGCGCCGCGGTGCCGAGCTGGCGCCCGCGCGCGACGATCGAGAGCTTGCGCGTCGAGGTCGTGTGCCCGAGCGCCTCGGTGACGACCGCGTGCGAGGCCTCGTGGATCGAGATCAGCCAACGCTCCTCCTCGGTCAGGATGTGCTTCTTCGCGGGCCCGGCGACGACGCGGTCGATCGCCTCCTCGAGCGTCGCCTGATCGATCTGCGCATTGCCGTCGCGCACGCTGAGCAGCGCGGCCTCGTTGATCACGTTGGCGAGCTCGGCGCCGGAGAAGCCAGGCGTCTGCCGGGCGACCTCCTCGAGCGAGGCGTCGGGCGCGAGCGGCCGCTTGCCGCCGTGCAGGCGCAGGATTTCGATCCGCCCGTGCACGTCGGGGACGTCGACGACGATCTGGCGGTCGAAGCGTCCGGGGCGCAGCAGCGCCGGGTCGAGGATGTCGGGGCGGTTCGTCGCGCCCATCACTACGAGGCCGCCGTCGCCGGCGAAGCCGTCCATCTCGACGAGGATCTGGTTGAGCGTCTGCTCGCGCTCGTCGTTGCCCTGCCCGATGCCGGCGCCTCGCTTGCGTCCGGCGGCGTCGAGCTCGTCGATGAAGATGATCGCCGGCGCCGCTTTGCGCGCCTTGCGGAACAGGTCGCGCACGCGAGCCGCGCCGACGCCGACGAGCGACTCGACGAAGTCGGACCCCGACAGCGAGAAGAACGAGGCGTCGGCTTCGCCGGCGACGGCCTTCGCGAGCAGCGTCTTGCCCGTGCCCGGAGGGCCAACCAGCAGCACGCCCTTCGGAGCGGCGGCGCCGACGACGAGGTACTTCGAGGGGTCGGACAGGTAATCGCGGATCTCCTTCAGCTCGGCCAGCGCCTCGCCGGCGCCGGCGACGTCGTCGAAGGTGATCGCTTCCGTTTTTCCCTTGCCCTTCTTGCGACCCTTGCCGGTGAACTCCGAGAACCCGGCGATCCCGCCGGCGGCGCCGCCGTCACCGCCGAGGCGCATGAACAGCGAGAACAGGCACACGAGCAGCAGGATCGGGATCAGGAACTGAACGATGATCGCCTTCGTCGGCTTGCCCGACTGCTGGTCGATCGAGACCGTCGCGCCGCTCGTCGTCAATTCCGTCGCGAGCTGCTCGGTCTGCGCGCCCGACGCCGGGTAGGCGGCCCACAGCTGTTCCGGCGGTCCGACCGGCGTGATCACCTGCGCGGTGCCGCCCGTCGCGCCGCTGCCCTTCGTCGAGCTCGCCGTGCCGCTGCCGGTGCTCAGCACCTCGACGCGGTTGTCGTGATCGAGCAGCGTCGCGCTCGCGATCTCGTGGCCCTTGGCCAGTTTCTGCACTGTGCTGAGCGGAACCTGCCTGCCGGAGCTGCCCGGCTTGATCTCTCCCAGCAGCGTCGCGAACGCGATCGCGAGCCCGATCGAGGCGAGCAGCAGGAACAGCGCAAGCGGATCGCGGAATGCCAACCTGCGGGCGCCCTGCGCGAGCTCGATGATCCGCACGAGCGCGGGGTTGCGTCGGTGCGCGAGCCCCGAGCGCACCGACCCCGAGCGCGCCGGCGAGTGGCCGTTGGTCGAGGACGGGGGCGGTCCCTGCGGAAGCGGAGAGCCGTCGTCGGGCGCTGGTGTTGGCTCGTCGGTCATCTTCTCGAAAAGGGGTGAGCGATCGATCGGCAGCGGCCGCAGACGCGGCTCGGCGGTCGAACCTGCGCCAGCGTCACACGAGCCAACCCGAAATGCAACGTCGTTCACAAAAACGACACATACGTCCCCACGCCTGCACGCGATCTTTCACAAAACGAACACATTGCGGTCACTTCCAGGCGTTCACAAAAACGAAACACCAGGGAATTACGGGCTCGCCAGTCTTGCGCCCGGGAAAGGTTCTCGCAGTCCGCATCGATCGCGCGAGCGAGTTGTTTCGCCCCGCGTCGCGACAACTCAAAAGACACCTCCGCGACGACGAGCACGAGCACCAGACAAAGCCCGAACCACAAAGGAGACACCTAACGTGCGTGCGCACCGCACCCTCATCCTCAGCTTGATCCTCGCCGCGGCTCTCGCGGTCCCGGCGACCGCGCTCGGCAAGCAACTGATCATCGGCGGCTCGACGTCCGTGCTGCCGCTGGCGCAGAAACTTGCGAGCGCCTACCACAAGGCGTTCCCGAAGATCCCGACGCCGAAGGTCGGCGGCGGCCAGTCGGACATCGGCATCAGCGGCGCCGCCACCGGACGCTTCGACATCGGCGACTCCTCGCGCAACCCGATCCCCGGCGTAGACCCGAAAGGCCTCGTGTTCACGAAGATCGCCCAGGACGGGATTTGCGTCATCACGAGCCCGCAGAACCACCTCCAAAACCTCTCCCAGCAGACGGTCGTGAGCATCTTCACGGGCGCGATCCGCGATTGGAGCCAGGTGCCGGGCGCGCAGGTCTCCGGTCCGATCGACCTGTTCGACCGTGACGGCGCCTCCGGCACGCAGGACGCCTTCCAGCACATCTTCCTCGGCGAAACACTGAAGATCTCGCCGAGCGCGACGGAAGAGACCTCGAACGGACTCGAGCAGAACGCGGTCAAAAACGACCCGGGCGGCGCCGGCATCGGCTTCGTCTCGTTCGCATACACCGCCGGCGTCAACGCGGTCGGCTATCAAGGCGTCGCCTGCACGCTTCCAAACGCCAAGTCGGGTCAGTACGGCGGCGTGCGCAACTTCTGGATGGTCACGAAAGGCGCACCAAAAGGCGAAGCGTCAAAGTTCATCAACTGGGTCACGAAGCCCGGTAACACGACGGTCCGCTCGATCATCAACTCCAGCTGGATCGCGATCCACTGATCGCATGGCGGCGCTGTGAGAACGATGCAGCGCCGCAGCGGCCGCCGAGAAGACCAACGCGCCGAGCGTACGCTCGGCGCGTTGGCCGTCGGCCTGCTCGTCCTGATCGGCGCGATCGTCGTGACGGTCTTCGTCAACGCGTGGCCGTCGTTCTCGAGCAACGGCCTCAGCTGGTTCGGCCCCGGCGGCGACGTCCGCACCCAGTTGACGGCGATGCAGGACTCGACGCCGCTGCCGGGCCACAGCCTCGAATACTTCCGCGCTTGGCCCCTGATCTGGGGGACGCTGCTGACGACCGTGCTCGCCGTCGCGCTCGCGCTGATCGTCTCGACGCTCGCGGCGATCTTCCTGACGGAGTTCGCGCCGCCGTCGGTGCGACGCGCGCTCGAGCCCGTGATCAGGCTGCTCGCCGGCGTGCCGTCGGTCGTCTACGGGCTGATCGGGATCCTCGCGCTGGCGCCGCTGATCAACCAGCACCTGATCAGCAACGGCCGCAGGGAGTCGGTCGCGGGCGTCGTTCAGCTCAACGGCGCCGACCTGACGACGGCGACGGTGATCCTCGCCGTGATGATCACGCCGATCATGGTCGCGTTGATCGCCGGCGCGCTCGCATCGGTGCCGGCGCCGTGGCGCGAAGGCTCGATGGCGCTCGGCGTCAACCGCTGGCGCACGATCGTGCGCGTGTCGCTGCGCACCGCGCGGCCGGCGATCGTCGCGGCGACCGTGCTCGCGACGGCGCGCGCGCTCGGCGAGGCGATCATGCTCTCGATGGTCTCCGGAGGGTCGCCGTTCGCCGCGAACCCGCTCGACGGGCTGACGTTCCTGTTCGAGCCGGTGCAACCGCTCGCCGCGACGATCGTGCGGCAGGCGGAAGGCCTGACGATCGCGGCGCTCGCGCACACGGTCTACGCGATGTCGGCCGTCCTGCTCGTCTCCGCGGCGTTGCTGTCGTTCGCCGGTTGGGCCGCGAAGCAGCCGCTCAAGCGCTACGGGATCCGTGCGTGATGGAGGCCGGGGGGCTCGTCGCGGCGCCGTCGCCGCCGGTCGCCGTGCGACCGGGGCGCCAGAGCACGGCGGCGTGGCCGCTGGCCGATCGGATCGGCTACTGGCTGTGCTGGGCGACCGGCGTCGCGCTGTGCCTGATCGCCGTCGGGATCGTCGTGTTCATGCTCGTCAAGGGCATCTCCTACCTGCGCCCGGCGCTGTTCGTCGAACACCCATCGGCCAGCCTGCATCAAAGCCAGTCGGGTGGCTTCCTCGACCCGATCGAGGGGACGTTGATCATCACGGCGATCGGCACGCTGATCGCCGCGCCGACGGGCGTCGCGCTCGCCGTGTGGATGTCCGAGTACGGACGACCGACGCCGCTCGCGCGCGCCGTCGAATCGGCGATCGACGTGAT
This sequence comes from Solirubrobacteraceae bacterium, assembly GCA_035486335.1. Classification (GTDB taxonomy): domain Bacteria; phylum Actinomycetota; class Thermoleophilia; order Solirubrobacterales; family Solirubrobacteraceae; genus Palsa-744. The sequence goes on along the minus strand of DATHND010000026.1, from coordinate 2,479 downwards.
CGCCGGCGTCCCAAGCATCGTGCTTGCGATCTTCGGGCTGCTCGTGTTCTCCGAGAGCTTCCTCGGATTCCTTTCCCAGAACGCGGCGAACGGGTCGGTCTACGGCCGCTCGTTCTTCGCCGCCGGGATCATCATGTCGCTGATCGCGCTGCCGCTGATCGTCGGCTCCACGCGCGAGGCGCTCACGCAGATCCCCGATCGCGTGCGCGAGGCCTCCTACGCGCTCGGCAAGTCTCGCGCGAGCACGATCCGCTGGGTGCTGCTGCCTTCGATCCGCCCGGACATCGCCAGCGGCATCGCGCTCGGGATGGGCAGGATCATCGGCGACACGGCGATCATCACGATCCTGCTCGGCTTCACGCTGACGACCCAGGGAGTCGGCCACGCGCCGGTGCTCGGCACGCTGCGCGGCACCGGCTCGACGCTGACGAGCTACGTGTACTACAACTCGCCGGCCGGCGAGGGCAATGCGCCGCAGAAGGCCTACGCCGCGGCGTTCGTGCTGCTGATGCTCGTGCTCCTGCTCAACGCGCTCGTGACCCGACTCACCGTCGGTCGCAGCTCCAACCGCGTCGGGCTGCTTCGGGTGCTCGGATTCTGGAGGCTCCCGTGGACCCGCTGATGCCGCCGCCCGTACGCCGGATCGCGGTCGACCGCGATCCGCAGATCGTGCCGGCGAGGCAGCTTCCGAACGGCTCCGCGATCGCCCCCGCGCCGGCCGGCGAGGCGCGGCGACGTGGCGAGCGGCCCGATCCGGCGAGCGTGATCGAGCGGATGCGCGTCGAATCGGTCTGGCTCGCGTACGGCGAGAACTGGGTCGTGCGCGACGTCACGCTGCCAGTTCGCCGCGGCGAGGTGCTCGCGCTGATCGGCGCGTCGGGGTCGGGTAAGACGACGCTGCTGCGCTCGCTCAACCGCCTCACGGAGATCACAGCGGGAGGGGCGCGCGCCGGTCGCATCACGCTCGACGGGCAGGAGATCCACGAGCTCGAGGTCAACGACCTGCGCCGGCGCGTGTCGATGGTCTTCCAGCAGCCGAACCCGTTCCCGATGAGCATCTACGACAACGTCGCGTACGCGCTCGCCGAGCAGCGCCCGCCGCGCGGGCGCAGGCGGCGTCGCACGCCCGAGCTCGAGGAGGCGACGGAGGACGCGCTGCGGCGCGCCGGCCTGTGGGAGGAGGTCGCCGGCGATCTCGACCGATCGGCGCTGCGACTGTCCGGCGGCCAGCAGCAGCGGCTGTGCATCGCGCGCGCGCTCGCCGCCGAGCCGGAGGTGCTGCTGCTCGACGAGCCTTGCTCGGCGCTCGACCCGATCTCGACGGCGACGATCGAGGAGCTGATCGTCAGCCTGCGCGACAGCGTCGCGATCGTGATCGTCACGCACAACCTGCAGCAGGCATTCCGCGTCGCCGACCACGTCGCTTTCATGCACCTCGGCGAGCTCGTCGAGTACGGCTCGAGCGTTCAGGTGTTCGACCGCCCGTCGCAGCAGCGCACGCGCGACTACATCAGCGGCGCGTTCGGATGAGCGCGCGCCGGACGGACCCGTGAGAGGCGCGCAGCTCGCGGCGCTCGCGCTCGCCGTCGTGGCGCTCACCGGATGCGAGACGACCCAGGAAAAGGCCGCGCAGCTGCGGCGTCAGGAAAAGCGGCTCGCGGTCAGCCAGCAAGGGCTCTCGATCACGCGTGCGAGCAGCGACGTCGTCGTGCTCGGCGCGGCGATCGTCCACGACCCCGAACGCGCGGCCGCCGTCGTCACGCTGCACAACCGCTCGGCGAGCACGCTGCGCGCCGTGCCGATCGCGATCACCGTCAAGGACGCCGGCGGGCGGACGCTGTTCCAGAACGACGCCCCCGGCCTCGAAGGCGCGCTCGTCTCGGTCTCGTCGATCCCGGCGCACGGCACGGTCGTCTGGGTCGACGATCAACTGCCGGCGGGCACCCCGGCGAGCGGCACCCCGGCGAGCGTCAGCGCCACGGTCGGCGAAGGCGCGAGCGTCAGCGGCGCCCCGCCGGCCCTCGGCGTCTCCGGCGCGCACGTCACCGAAGACCCGGCAAATGGCGTCGTCGCGACGGGCACCGTCGCGAACCACACGAGGCTTCAGCAGTCGAGCCTCGTCGTGTTCGCCGTCGCCCGTCGCAGCGGCAAGGTCGTCGCCGCTGGGCGCGCGATCGTGTCCGAACTCGCGCCGGGCGCCTCGGCTCCGTTTCAGGCATCGCTCGTCGGTCGGGCGAGCGGCGCGCGGCTCGAAGTCTTCGCGCCGCCGGCGAGCCTCGGTTAGATGTCCGACACCGCACGTTCGCCTAGACATCACCAACGCATGGCAGCGACAATCTGAGCCGGACCGAGTCTGACGGAGGCCGGGTTAGTAGCGTTTCTCTTCATGATGTGGTGATCGTTGCTCTGTGTTTCGCAGCGTAGAGTTCTTCGATCTCGCGTGGTGGCCGGTCGCCGAGGTTTTCGTGTAGGCGCTCGT
>DATHND010000025.1:0-7885 GCA_035486335.1 Solirubrobacteraceae bacterium | reverse complement strand
CGAGCACGGCGTGGCGCGCGCGCTCGTGGTCCGGGTAATAGGAGGTCTCGATGTCCTGCACGAAGTAGACGGGCAGCCCGCGCGAAATGCTCCCCCTCCAGACCGGCGCGGCCGTCATCCACCACGTCGCGACCTTGATCGCGTCGATCTCCGCCAGCGCGTCGCCGAGCGCGTCGTAATCCTCGAAGCTGCGCACCGCGACGCGCAGCGGAAACCACGTGGGCGGCCCGCCGAGCGTGTAGAGCGAGACGTCGTGCCCGCGCGCCGAGAGCCTGTTGAGGTGCTCGAAGATGTCGCGGTGCCCGCCGCCGACGCCGGTGTCCTCGGTCACGTAGACGATCCGCAGCTTCCCCTCCGGCGAGCGCACGGGGCGCGCATCGAAGAAGCCCGACCAGCGCTCCCAGAAGCGCTTCTGCGACTCGCGCTCGCGCTCGCCAAGCTCGGCGCCGCGCGTCGCCGACTCGTGATGAACGAGCTGCGCGCTTGGGAAATAGAGCACGCGCAGGCCGGCCCGCCACGCGCGCAGGCACCAGTCGACGTCCTCGTACGCCATCGCGTAACGCTCGTCGAAGCCGCCGAGTCGCGCGATCGCCGATCGCCGCACGTACATGCAGGCGCCGGTCACCGCAAGCGCCGGCCCGGGCGCGCCGGCCGGCCCCCAGCCGTGAGGCTTGAAGCGGTAGCGATGATCGAACCACTGCGGCTGGTCGCGGTTGCGCACGGTGCCGCCGAACTGGATTCGCCCGTCCGGGTACTGCAGCTGCCCGCCGACGATCGCCGCGCCGCCGTCGTGAGCGTACGCGCCGTACTGCAGGCACTCGAGCCAACTCGGCAGCGCCTGCACGTCGGAGTTCAACACGACGACATCGCGCGCGGGGTCGCTCGCGGCGATCCCGCGGTTGGCGTTCGCCGCGAAGCCGCCGTTGCGATCGGACTCGACGAGCACGTCGATGCCGGCGATCCGCCGCAGCGCCGCCAGATGCTCCTCGCCGCTGGCGTCGTCGGCGACGATCACGCGCGCCATGCCGTCGCGTACCGTCCGCTCGATGCTGCGGACGAGCGCGCGCACGTGCTCGGCGTCGCGATAGCTCGGGATCACGATGTCGACCGGCCGTCCGTGCTCGCGATACCAGCCGCTCGCCCGCCGCACCTCCTGGTCGCGTGCGTGCGTGCGCAGGCGCATGCGCTTCTGAAGCGGCGTGAAGCGCAGCGGGAACGTGACCAGCCGGAACAGGATCGTGCGCAGGCCGAAGTGCGTGTACGTCAAATAGATCCGCCGGCGCAGGTTCGAGAACGGCCCCTGCGGACGACCCTCGATCGAGCTGCGCTCGCTCACGAGCGCGCCCGCGCGTCGTCCGCTTTGAACGGCTCGCTCGCTCGCAGCGGAGCGAAGCTAGCGCGACCCTCCAACGAGAGCATCCGCCGGACGGGCGGCGGCAGCCGATCCGCGCGCGAGCCGAGCAGCGCGCCGCACAGGGTTGCGAGCTGGTGGCGCGCGACGGCAGCGAGCGCGACGGCGGCGGCGAGCGGCGGCGAGCCTTCGCCGGCGAACGCCGCGCGCGCCTGCCCCACGGCGCCGCGCAGACGGCGCAGCAAGTGCGTGGGCGAGCCGGGCTCGCGCCAGCCGTAGACCTCACGCAGGCCGCGCCACTCGTCGAAGCTGCGCTGCAGCTGCTGCGCGGTCGTGTAGGAGTGCGAGTGGACCACGGCGGCTTGCGGCACGAACGCCTTGGCGTAGCCGGCGCGGAGCATGTCGAGCGCGAGCACCCTGTCCTCGGCGTACGGAACGTCGCGAAACGGTATCTGCTCCCATGCGGCGCGCGCCAGGCACGCGTTGGCGTCGCTGAAGAAGCCGCGCCGGCCGAGCAGCTCGATCGGCGCGAGCGAGACGCGCTCGCGCTCGTCCAGTCGCTCCACCCGCGCGACGCCGTCGCTTGACAGCGACGCGAACCAGCTCTCGAGCTCGACGCGCACCGCCGTTGAGGCGCCCGGGCGCGGTCGATACGGCCCGTAGACGAGCGCCACGTCAGGCGCCAGCGCGAAGCCCTCGAGCAGCCGCTCCAGCCAGCGCTCGTCGGCGGGCACCGAGTCCTGCGTCAGCAGCGCGACATGCGCTCCGACCGCCGCCTGCACCAGCAGGTTGCGCGTGCCGCCGTGCGAGAAGCGCGCTGGCGCGATCTCGATCACCCGCGCGCCGTGCGCGCGGGCCAGCGCCGGTGAGCGGTCGCGCGAGCCCGAGTCGCATACGACGAGCTCGTGCTCGACCGTCTGCGAGGACAGCGCACGCAGCAGCTCGGCGAACGGCCCGCCGCCGTCGCGCACGGGGATGGCAACCGTTACGTCAGGCATAGAAGGAGGTCAGCGTAAGCAGCTGCGAGGCGTAGCTGAGAGCGATCGCGGCGACGACGAGCGCGACGCCGGCCTCGAGCATCCTACGTCGACCAAACGCGTGCAGCGCGCCAACGACGAGCAGCGCGATCGGCCCGATCGCCGGGAACGCGTAGCGTCCGAACTCGCCGATCACCGGGCGTACGGCAGGCGTGTAGTAGGCGGCGACGAAGCCGACGATCACCGCGATCGGCATCGCGATCACGGCGAGCGCTTCCGGCGCGTGCGCGGACAGCCAACGCCGCTCACGCCGCGCCGCCCACGGCGAGAGGACGAGCACGAGCAGGCTCAGCGTGAGGATCACCGCGTAGACCCACGACGGGAAGAACACGTCGTACCAGCCGAACGCGCCCCAGCCACGTTCGATGAAGATCACGAACCCGGGGTAGACGCCCGATGGGAAGTGCGCGGTCATGAACGGCAACCGCGGCAGGAAGACCTGCCACAGGTAGGAGAGGAAGTCCGGTACGTGGTGCAGCGCGTCGCTGACCGCACCGGCGTTCGAGCCGATCGCCGAGGGCGAGCCGGCGCCGGCGCCGGGGGCAAACGCAGGGTTCAGCACGTGGCTCGCCAGCTCGCCGAGCGCGACGGCGACGATCGCCAGCGCCGCCCAACCGAGCAGGTCCGAACGCCGGTGATGGCGCCACAGCGCGAGCAGGAATACGAGGCCCGCGACGGGGTACAGCGACAGGCCGGTTCCCTTGACGTTCGGCAGCAGGATCAGCACCGCGCCGGTGAGCGCTCCCCACGGAACGGTGACGCCGCGCCGCAGCAGGCGGATCAGCAGCAGCTCGAGCGCCGCGGCGGCCGCGTTGACGCCGACGTCGTTGTTGACGATCCCCGAGATGAACCCGTACATCGGCTCGTACGCGACGAGCAGCGCCGCCAGCACGGCCAGCCACGGTCGGCGCGGGGCGAGCTCGCGGGCGAGCAGAAACGTGAACAGCACGACCAGCGCGCCGAGCAGGGCCGAGGTGATCCGCATCAGCGTCAGCTGGGAGAAGATCGAGGCGTGCTCGGTGGCCAGGTAGGCGGGGGCGAGCGCCAGGTAATAAGCCGGGCCGTGCGCCGCCGACGTCGTGTAGCCGCCTCCGTCGGCGCGGTTGGGATGCTCGGCCCGCACGTCTGCTTCGTAGTCGCGAACCGGCGCGGACAGCCACGGCGCGCGGCTGTCGCCGACCTGGTGGTCGGTCCACAGGCTCGTGTCTTCCAGCGCGAGGTTCTCCGCGCCCGACCAGCGCAGCACCGGTGAGAGAGGGTTGTTCACGGGCTTCTCGCCACGTTCGACGAGCGACTGCGTGTAGGCGAAGTGATCGACCTCGTCGGGACCCTGGAAGACCGGCGTGATCAGCGCCCAGCAACACGCGTTCAATGCGGCGATCGCGAACAGCGTGAGCGCCAGGCGGCGCGTCTCGCCGGCGACCGCGACGGCGAGACAACGCAGGGCGAGCAGCGCGAGCGCGGGCAGCGCGAGCAACAGCAGCAGCCAGTACAGCCAGGCGCCGACGATCCCGGGGCGAAACAGCGCCGCGCGCTGCAGGATCCGCACGACGCGCTGCAGATAGCTGCTGCGCCGACCGCTTGGCGGCAGGTACCAGACCGCCAGCCGTGCGGGCGCCGCGACGCCGCCGACCGTCGGCGGCGTGCTGCCCGGCTTGCTCAGCGGCGTCCCGCCGACGCTCACAGGTCCGTCGGAAGCGATGCACAGCGAGGCCGCGCGCGCCGCCGGACGCGCGGGAGTCTGCGCGATCGGGAAGTCGGCGTTGCTCGGTCTGTTGGCGCGCACGCTCAGCGGCGCCAGCGCCGAGTGGGTCGTCCGGCCCGCGGCCGACAACGCGAGCTGCAGCGCCGGTCGCCGCCCCGACGCCGACATCACCTGCAGTCGCACGAACGCGGTGCCCGCGGGCAGCCACAGGCCACGCGCGCAGACCGGCGAGGCGGGCTTTGCTTCGACGACTCCGGCGGCGTTCTCGACGCTGTCGGTCCCGGTGAAGTAGAAGCGCGGCCGCAGGCAGTAGTAGGCCATCAACGCCAACAGCGGGACGGCGCAGAGCGCCGCAACGGACCACACGCGACGGTCACCCGCGAACACGGCCGCCGGCGCCCGCCGGAGGAGGCTCACGTTCAGCGGCGGCGCAGACCGAGGATCGACAGGAGGAAGGACGAGAAGAAAATCTGGATGCCGACGATCAACACCGACGCGGCCACGACGGCGAGCCGTTCATACGACAGCGATCCGAAGCCGTGCGCGATCCAGCTCACAAGGATCACAACGCCGAGGGCGACGCCGATCAGCATGAACAGACCGCCCAACAGGAGCCCGTGCTCGAGTCGGAAGCGAGCGCGCATCCGGTCGAACCAGGGGTCGCGCTCGTTCATGAAATAGGTCCCGTACGCGTGCGCGCAGAGCCCGAGCGCGAGCACCTGGGTGCCGACGATCATCAACAGCGCCCCGCCGATGATCGCGTGCACCCCCCATCCACGGCCGAACAGGCTGACGCCGGTCTCGACGATCAGGATGATCAGCGTCCCGAGCCCAGCGAGGATCGTGCCGGGAACGATGAACAGGTGGTTCGGGCTGTGCACGAGCAGGAAGCGCAGATGGCGCCAGCCGTCGCGGAAGCTCGATAGCTTGCTCTCACCCCCACGCGGGTGGTATTCGATCGGGAACTCGGCGATCTTCAGCTTCTCCTTTGACGCCCTGATCACCATCTCCGACGCGAACTCCATGCCGGTCGTGCGCAGGTCCAGGCGCGGCAGCACATCGCGGCGCAGCGCGCGCATCCCGCAGTGGGCGTCGCTGATGCCCGTCCGGAAGAACAGGTTCAAGAGACCCGTGAGGACCGGGTTGCCGATATAGCGGTGCAGCCACGGCATCGCGCCCGGGTGGATGTTGTCCATGCGATCGCCGATCACCATCTCGGCGCCGTTTTCGAGCTCGGCGACGAAGCGCGGGATCTCGTTGAAGTCGTACGTGAGGTCGGCGTCGGCCATCACGATGTAGCGACCGCGCGATGCGGCGAACCCGGCCAGGTACGCGCTGCCGTAGCCGCGGCGGCGTTCGACGACGACCCTCGCGCCGGCGTCCGCGGCGAGCCGCGCGGAGTCGTCCTCGGAGTCGTTGTCGGCGACGACGACCTCGCCGTCGACTCCCATCCGCTGCAGCGCCTCGCGCGCCGCCGTCACGCACGCCTCGATGTTCTCGGCCTCGTTCAGGCACGGGATGACGACCGACACGAGCGGGGTCGAGCTGTCTTGGTCGGCGATCGCCGGGGGGGTTTTCTGGACGGCTGTGCTCATCAGCGACGGCTCGACACCACTCGATACGTGCTGCCGAAGCGCGAGACGTTACGCGGTTATAACGCCCCGGCGGGCGGAAAGTGGCGGATTCGCAGGATGATGCTACCGCTATGCGCATCTGCGTCGTCTACGACTGCCTGTACCCGTACACGATCGGCGGCGGCGAGCGCTGGTGCGGCAATCTGGCCGAGCGGCTCGCCGTCGAGGGGCACGAGGTCACCTACCTGACGCTGCGCCAGTGGGAGCGCGGCGAGCGCGTCGAGATCGACCCGCGAGTGCGCGTCGCCACCGCCGGCCCGCGGATGGCGCTGTACACCACGAGCGGTCGTCGGCGCATCCTGCCACCGCTCGTGTTCGGCGTAGGCGCGCTCTGGCACCTGCTGCGCCACGGCCGCCGTTACGACGTCGTGCACGCTTGCGCGTTCCCGTACTTCTCGCTGCTGGCCGCCGCGCTCGTCCGACCGCTCCGAGGCTTCGCGCTCGAAGTCGACTGGTTTGAGGTATGGAGCGACCACTATTGGCGCGACTATCTCGGGGGGCTCGGCGGCCGCGTAGGCGCCCTCGTGCAGCGGCTGTGCGCGCGCGTGCCGCAGCGCGCGTTCTGCTTCTCGCAGCTGCACGCCGAGCGGCTGCGAGAAGAGGGCCTGCGCGGAACCGTGACGGTGCTCCGCGGCCTGTACGCGCAGGGCGCCGACCCGCCCGCGGCCACGATCGAGCACTCGGCGCCGCCGCTCGTGCTGTTCGTCGGACGTCTGATCGCCGAGAAGCAGGCGACGCTTGGGGTCGCCGCAATCGCGCTCGCCGCCGCGCGGATCCCCGATCTGCGCGGCGAGTTCCTCGGCGACGGACCCGAGCGCGCGGCGCTCGAGCGTGCGATCGCCGAGCACGGGCTTGCCGAGCGCGTCTCGGCGCGCGGCTTCAGCGACGCCGAGACGGTCGACCGCGAGATGCGTCGCGCGACGTGCCTGCTGCTTCCGTCGCGTCGCGAGGGTTACGGGATGGTCGTCGTCGAGGCCGCCGCGCGTGGCACGCCCAGCGTGGTCGTCGCCGACGAGGACAACGCCGCGACAGAGCTCATCGACGAGGGCGTCAATGGCACGATCGCGCCGCGCTCCGACGCGCAAGCGATCGCCGATGCGATCGTCCGTGTCCACGAGTCTGGGCTCGCGCTGCGCGAGAGCACCGCGCGATGGTTCGCCGAGAACGTCGACGATCTGTCGCTCGAGTCCTCGCTGAGGACCGTGCTCGAGGGCTATCAGGCGTCCGGCCGGTCGCCGGCGTAGCCGAGCGCGCGCGCGTAGCTCGCGAGCGTGAGCGACGCCGCGCGCTCCCACGCGAAGTGGCTCACGCGCTCGCGCCCGAGCGACTTCAGGCGCGCGCACAGCGCCCGATCGGAGAGCAGGCGACGCAGCGCGTTTGCGATCTCGGCCGGGCTGTTCGGGTCGAACAGCAGCGCCGCGTCGCCGGCGACCTCCGGCAGCGACGACGCGTTCGAGCATGCGACCGGCACGCCGCGTGCCATCGCCTCGAGCACGGGCAGGCCGAACCCCTCGTAGAGGGAGGGAAAGACGAACGCGCTCGCGAGATCCCACAGGCCCTCGAGCTCCTCGGCGGAGACCCACGAGGGAAAGCGCACGTCGCCGTCCGTGCCCAGCGCGCGTGCGTGCGTGCGCAGCTCGCTCTCGTACGCCGTCGCATAGCCGGGCAGCACCAACACCGGGCGCTCCGGCGCGTCGAGCTGCACGAGCGCGTCGATCAGCGCGCGCAGGTTCTTGTGCGGCCGCTTCGCCGACAGGCTCAGCAAGACGCGCCGCTCGCCGAGCTCGAAGCGCGCTCTGGTCTCGCGCTCGCCGAGCGGCGGCGCACGGCGCACGGCGCCGAGCCCGAGCGGCACGACGTCGATCCGCCGCGCGTCGACGCCGAGCAGCTCGATCAGATCTTCGCGCGTGCTCTGCGAGTCGGCGATCACGCGCCGCGATCGCCGCGCGGCCGCCGGCACGAGCACGCGCATGGCCTTGCCGCGCAGCCCCGCGTGCGCTTCGGGAAAGCGTGCGTAGATCAGGTCGTGGATCGTGACGACGCGCGTGAACGGTCCGCGCAGCGGCGCCGTGCTTGCGAGGCTGTGCACCAGATCGACGCCGGCGCGCGCGGCGAGGCGGGGCAGCGCCAACTGCTCGCCGAGCACCCACTGCGCACG
>DATHND010000024.1:0-11491 GCA_035486335.1 Solirubrobacteraceae bacterium | reverse complement strand
GCTGATCGCGCGCGCGCCGCTGCAGCTGTTCCAGGCGATCCAGACCTCGCTGCTGCCCCATCTGACGGGTCTGGAGGCGACCGCCGGCCACGACGCGTTCGCGCGCGCGATTCGCGCGACGATCTTCGCGATCCTCGCGTTCGCCGGCGCCGTCGCCGTCGGGCTGCTCGTCGTCGGACCGTTCGCGATGCGTCACGTGTTTTTCGGACAGAGCTTCGACTACAAAGGCGCCGGTCTCGCGCTGATCGGCGTCGGCATGGGGCTCCATCTCTGCTCCGGCGCGCTCAACCAGGCCGCGCTCGCGCGCGACCGCGCGCGCGCCGCCGCCTGCTGCTGGCTGCTGGCCGCCGCGGTTTTCGTCGGCTGGATGCTGCTGCCCGCGATCTCCGAACAGCTGCTGCGCGCCGAGGTCGGCTACGCGGGCGCGACCGCACTGCTCGCGTTCGCGCTGGCGCTGCTCTACCGACAGGGCACGCGGCGGATCGAGGCGCGCGCGGCATCGTAGCTCACACGACGGCTCGCAGCCGGGGCGCGGTGGCGCGGGACGTGACGGGGCGAGGTCTCAAGCCGCCTGCACGGAGCGCGCGATCGCGCGATACGCCTCGCCGGGGTCGGCCGCGCCGAAGATCGCCGAGCCGGCGACGAACACGTTCGCGCCCGCACGCAGGCAGTCCGGCGCCGTGTCGGGCGCGATGCCGCCGTCGACCTGCACCGCGACGCGATCGCCGACGATCGCGCGTACGCGCGGGAGCTTCTCCAGCGAGTGGGCGATGAACGCCTGCCCGCCCCAGCCGGGGTTGACGGTCATGCACAGCGCCATGTCGATCTCCGACGCCAGCTCCGAGAGCGCGCCGACGAGCGTGCCGGGGTTGATCGCGACGCTGACGCACGCGCCGCGCTCGCGCGCGATGCTCGCGGCGTGGGCGATGTGCGGCGTCGCCTCGGCGTGGAACGTGACCGAGTCGGCGCCCGCCTGCACGAACTCGGCGATCTGCCGCTCGGGCCGCTCGATCATCAGGTGCACGTCGAGCATCGCGCCCGCGTCCTTGACCTGCTGCGCGATCCCGTCGACGACGACCGGCCCGAGCGTGATCGGCGGAACGAAATGACCGTCCATCACGTCGACGTGGATCACGCGCGCGCCCGCCGCGAGCACCTCGCCGACCTGCTCGCGCAGCCGCCCGAAGTCCGCCGAGAGGATCGACGGCGCGACGCGCACGCCGGCGAGCAGCTCGCGCGCGAGTTCGCTCATATCGGTTGCAGCATCGAGTCGCCGCAGTGGTTGCACTTGAGGATCGCGGTCGAGGACATCCGCACGATCGTCGAGTGCTCGCCGCAGTTCGGGCAGACCGACGTCAGCTCGAAGCGATGCAGGCAGTAGACGCACCGATACCGACCGGGCAGGTTCGTCGGGCGCAGCCACGGCTCGCCGCAGTTCGGGCACTTCGGCCCCAGCTCGACGACCGGCTTCGACGGTGCGTTGTCCTCGCCCTCCACGCGGTCAGCTCCTGTGCACGCGGGCGATGAAGAACCCCGCCGTGCGGTCGCGGTGGGGCAACGTCAGGACGGTTCCACCGAGCCCGCCACGCTGCGGCGTCGCGCTCGCCGACGAGCTTGTCGCGAGCGCGCTCGCGACAACCGGCCGACCGACCTCCGATCGGTCAGCGGCGAGATCGTCGAGGCTGAAGTCGGCGTGAGATTCCAGGAAGTTCGCGATCAGGTGCTCGCTCTCAGTAGGTGAGATCGTGCACGTAGAGTAGACAAGCACGCCACCCGGACGAACGGCCTCGGCGCCGGCCGCGAGGATCTCGCGCTGAGCGTTGGCCATCTGCGCGACCGCCTCCGGCGTCGCGCGCCAGCGCAAGTCGGCGCGCGCCTGCAACGTGCCTAGGCCCGAGCACGGGGGGTCGACGAGGACGCGGTCGAATGCCCCGCGCTCGGGCGAGGCGAGCGCCGCGTCGGCCACCTCGACGCGCACGCTCTCCGCGCGCAGGCGCCGCGCCGTCTCGCGCAGCAGTTGCGCGCGTCGCTCACTACGCTCGACCGCGACGACCTCGCCCTCGTCGCCCATCAGCGCCGCGAGGTGCGTCGTCTTGCCGCCGGGCGCGGCGCACAGGTCGAGGACGCGCTCGCCGGCCTGCGGGTCGAGCGCGCGCGAGACGAGCATCGCCGCGCGCGACTGCGCGATCAGCGCGCCCGAGCGCCACAGCGGCGAGTCGTGCGCGTCGAACGGTCCGTCGAGCACGAGCGCCTCCGACTGCGCCCCGTCGGCGTGAACCGCGACCGACGCCCGCCGCAGCTCGGCCGCGACCGTCGGCGCGTCGGCGACGAGCGTGTTCACGCGCAGCGCGACCTCGCCGGGCTCGTTGTCGTACGCCATCAGCGCGCGCGCGTCCTGCGCGCCGAGCCGATTCCACCACAGGCGCGAGACCCACAGCGGGTGGGAGTGCATGATCGCCGCCCGCTCGGGCGTCGCATCGTCGAGCGATCCAAGCAGCTGCTCGCGCCCTTCGCGCGCCGCGCGACGCAGCACGGCGTTGACGAGGCCGTGCCCGCGCCCGTCGCCGACCTTCGCGAGCTCGACCGCGTCGGCGACGACGGCGCGATCGGGGGCGGAGTCGAGATACAGCAGCTCGTAAAGGCCGAGGCGCAGCGCGGCGAGCACGGGAGCGTCGAGCCGCGCGACCGCTCGTCCGGCGAGCCGTTCGATCAGGTGGTCGAGCGTCCCCTGGCGCTGGACCGCGCCGTAGGCGAGGCGCATCGCGAGCGCGCGGTCGCGGCGGTCGAGCTTCGCCGCCTCGCCGTGCAACGCCAGGTCGGCATAGGCGCCGCGCTCGAACACGCGTCGCACGACCGCGAACGCGCAGCGGCGCGCGGGCGCGATCGTCGGGCTCGGCGTGCGCGAGACGGCGTTCACGATCGAACACGCTAGCCCGCGCGGACGGCGCGCGACGGCGCGCAGACGGCGGCGAGATCGTCCGCCAGCCGCACCGACTCCCGCTCGGAGAGCGTCGCGATCGTGATGCGAATCGCCGGCGGGCTCGCCGCGAGGCGATGGGCGGCGCCGGGCGCGACGACCCAGCCGCGCGCGACGAGCGCGCCGACGACGCCGGTCTCGTCGTCGACCGGCGCCCACACGTTCAGCCCCGAGGGCGCCGTCGCGGCGATCCCGCGCTCGACGAGCGCCTGCAGCAGGCGCTCGCGCCGCGCCGTGTACGTAGCGCTCGCGCGCTCGATCGACTCGAGCACGTGCGGATCGCGCCACAGGCCGAGCACGAGCCGCTGCAGGATGTGGCTGACCCAGCCCGGCCCGCAGAGCTGGCGGCCCTGCACGCGCGCGAGCGTTTGCGGATCGGCCGCCAGCGCCGCCAGGCGCAGGTCCGGACCGAGCGCCTTCGCGACCGAGCGCGCAGCCGCCCAGCGCTGGCGGCCGGCGACGGTCGTGTGCAGCTTGCACCCGGCGACGTCGCCGAGGTGATCGTCCTCGATCACCAGCGCGTGCGGCGCCGTCGCGAGCGTCGCGCGCAGCTGCGCCGCGCGCTGTGCGTCGAGCGCGGCGCCCGTCGGATTCTGCCCGCGCGGCGTCAGCACGACCGCGCTCGCGCCCCGCGCGAGCGCCGCCCGCAGGCCGTCGGGGCGCATCCCGCGCTCGTCGATCGCGACCGGCTCGAGCGCGAGCCCGCGCGCGCGGAGCAGGTCGAACAGCGCCGCGTAGCCCGGGTTCTCGACCGCGACGCGGTCGCCCGCGCGCACGTGCGCGTCGAGCGCACGCTCGATCCCGTCGAGCGCGCCGCTGACGATGCACGGCGCCGCGCACGCGATCCCGTCGGCGGCGAAGCGCTCGCGCGCCAGCTGCGCGAGCTCTCCCAGCGCCGCTGGCTCGCCGTACAGCCGCGGCGGCAGGTTCGTTCCGGCCAGCGCGCGCTTGAGGTCCGGCAGCAGCGCCGGATCGGGGTTGCCCTGCGAGAGGTCGCGAGCGCCCGGCGGCACCGGCAGGGGGGCGCGCGCCGCGCCGAGCGGCGGGCGCTCGCCGACGCGCGTGCCGCGGCGCGGCTCGCTGACGACGACTCCGCGCCGGCGCAGCTCGGCGAGCGCCGTCGCCACGGTCACCGGGCTCAGCGCGACCTCGCTCGCGAGGCGGCGCACCGACGGCAGCCACTCGCCCGGCTCAAGCTCGCCGAGCGCGACCGCGCGCTCGATGCTCTCGACCAGCCCGGCCGCGCTCGTCGCTGCGATCCGATACTGTTTCAGATCAGTCATCAATCTGTACTATTACAGATCGGAGGGACACGATGGAGCAAGCGATCTCCGACCGCGTGCGCCTGCGCCGCAAGCGCGAGCGCGGCCGCCACGACCGCGCGAGCATCGACGCGATCCTCGACGAGGCGTTGATCGCCCACCTCGGGGTCGTCGACGAGCATGGGCAGCCGTTCGTCGTCCCCACACTGCACGCTCGTCACGGCGACGTCGTCTACGTGCACGGCTCGAGCGCGAGCCGCGCGCTGCGCGTCCTGCGCGCCGGCGTCCCGGCGTGCCTGACCGTGTCGCTGCTCGACGGCCTCGTGCTCGCGCGCGCGGCGATGCACCACTCGGCCAACTACCGCTCGGTGATGTTGCTCGGAACGGCACGCCCGCTCGAGCGGCCGGCCGAGAAGCTCGCGGCGATGGAGGCGATCGTCGAACACATCGTGCCGGGGCGCTGGGCCGAAACGCGGCCGCCGAACGAGAACGAGCTGAAGGCGACCGCCGTGCTGGCACTGCCGATCGCCGAGGCCTCGGCGAAGGTCCGAACGGGACCGCCGGTCGACGACGAGGAGGACTACGCACTGGGGGTGTGGGCCGGTGTGATCCCGCTCGCGAACGAGCCCGGCGCGCCGCTGCCCGACCCGGGCATGAACGCCGCGATCCCGCTGCCGAGCTCGCTCGACGCCTACCGGCGAACGGCGAGGCCGTGACCGAGCAGGTACGCGTCGGCCGGCATCGGTCGTCCGCCCGGCGGCTGCACGACGCTCAGCTCCAGGGCGCCATCGGCACACGCGAGCAGCAGTCGCCCCTCGTGCACGACCACGCCGGGCGTCGCACCCGGCGCAGCGGGTGTGAACGCAGCCACGTGCACGCCGAGCAGCGTCCCGTCATCGAGCGCGACGCGCGCGCCGATGTGCGGGTGCAGCGCGCGAACGACGCGCTCGAGCTCGACCGCCGGACGCGCCGGGTCGAGCGTGCGCTCGCGCGACTCGATCTTCTCCGCGTACGTCACACCACGCTCGTCCTGCTCGACGAACGCCGGCGGATCACCGTCGGCTTTCGCGTCGAGCACGCGTAGCAGCAGCCGCGCGCCGAGCTCCGCAAGTAGCGGCGCGAGCGAGCCGTAGGAGTCACCAGGATCGATCGGCTCCCGCTCGGCGAGGCATACCGGGCCGCTGTCGAGGCCGGCCGTCAAGCGCAGGATCGAGACGCCGGTCAGCTCGTCGCCGGCCATGATCGCGCGCTCGATCGGCGCCGCGCCGCGCCAGCGGGGCAGCAGCGACGGGTGCACGTTGAGCAGCTCGTGCGCCGACAGCAGCGGCTCCTTGATCAGCGCGCCGAACGCGCACACGACGACCGCATCGGGCCGCACCGAATCGATCGCGGCAGCCGTCTCCGGGTCGTTGACGCTCGCCGGCTGCGCGAGCGTCAGGCCGAGCGCTCGCGCGGCTTCGGCGACCGGCGGTGAGGTGAGCTGCCGTCCGCGCCCACGCGGGCGGTCGGGACGCGTCAGCACGAAGATCGGCCGATGCCGCTCGTCGTCGGCGAGCCGCGCGAGGATCGTCGCGGCGAAGTCGCTCGTGCCGAGGAAGACGACGCCCAAGGCGCGTGCCGCGCCGCTAGGCGGCGGCCGTCTCCTGCGCCTCGCGCATCGCGCGCATCGCCTCCTTGCGCGCCTCGCGCGAGATCCTGTCGAGGATCAGAACGCCATCGAGGTGGTCGACCTCGTGCTGGATCACGCGCGCCGGCAGCCCCTCGGCCTCGATCTCGAGCGACGCGCCGCCGGGGTCCTGCGCGCGCACGCGCACCTGCACGGGACGCTCGACCTCGACATGCACGCCCGGCAGGCTCAAACATCCCTCTTCGACGGTCTCGAGCTCCTCGCTGCGCCACTCGATCACCGGGTTGACGAGCGCCGTCAGCGGTTCTTCGGGAAAGGCGCGATAGACGAGCACACGGTGCAGCACGCCGAGCTGTGTCGCCGCGAGACCGACGCCGAGCGCGTCGTGCATCAACTCGCCCATCCGCTCGACCTCGCGCCTGAGCGCGTCGTCGAAGCGCTCGACCGGCAGCGCCTTCGCGCGCAGCACCGGATCGCCGAGCTTGCGTACGAAGCGCAGCGCGTGGTCGCGCCGCTGCCGCGTCTCCGCGTCGAGCTCCTCGGGCTCGGGCGCGTCCCCCTCGCGCTCGACCTCGACGTCGGCGTCCTCGGAGGCCGGGATCGGGAGCTCTTCGAGCGTCGGCGTCTCGGCTGTGCGCTCGTTCGCGGACATGGCGCTCAGTCTATGAAGAGCGGCGCGCGAGCGCCCCGTGCCATCACGCGCCGGCGCTCGCGGACCGCTGTCACCAAATCGCTATCGCTTCTGCGACAAGCGAACCGCACGCGTCAGCTTCGATTCCGGCGCCGGTGCGGACTTGTCGATCGTCAAGCCCGCGCTCAGGTGGCCGTATCCCGCGTTCAGCAGCGAGCGTCCGGTCGCGCTCAGCTTCACCGCGACGGACTTCGTCGCTCCGGCCGCGATCGAGAAGCTCGCGTGGCCGATCTTCACGCTGTGCCCGTGCTTGCCGGGCGTCTTGGCGACGATCGTCAGCGTGCCGGAGCACGACGCCGTGCCGGCGCATGACAGCTTGATCGCGCCCGCGCCCTTCGGGTTGATCGAGATCGCCGAGCCCGCAAGCGCGATCGTCGCAGTCGGCGTCGTCGTGATCGAGGCGACGGTCCCGCCGGCAGGCACGGGCTGAGGGCTGCCGCTCCCGCTACCGCTCCCGCTTCCTCCACCAGCGCCGGTGCCACCGCCGGTCCCCCCGCCGCCCGTGGGACCCCCACCACCGCCAGTTCCGCCACCGCCACCGCCCCCCGAAGACGGCGCTTCGATCGTGACAGGGCGAGTGACCTGCGCGTTGAGGCCGTCGCTGCCGGTGACCTGCAGCTTGACGGTGTAGAGGCCGTTTGCGGCATACGTGTGCGAGGGCGTCGCGCCGGTCGCCTTGGAACCGTCGCCGAATTCCCATTCGTAGCCGACGATCGAGCCGCCCGGATCTCTCGATTCGACTCCGCTGAACGTAACCGGCGCACCGGCAGTCGGAGCGGATGACACGCCAATGCTCGCGGTCGGTCCGGCGCCGCCAACGTGCAGGGTACGCCCCGCACCGATGCTCGTGCCGTCGGGCGCAAAGATCGTCAGGGCGACGTCATATTCGCCGTTCTGTGGAAACGGAGCTAGGGTTTCGGGGGCTGCGAACTCTTGGAACAGCGGCAGGTGGGTGAAACCTTCCGCTTCGCCCGCGTTGAGGTTCCAGCTGTAGTGCTGGACGCCACCGGACGCCGTGGAGGCAGCCGCGTTGAGGATCACGTCCGTGCTCGGCGCGGAGGCTTTCGCGGTGAAGCTTGCGGTCGGCTCCGCCCCTTTGAACGTGAAGCGCTGAATGCATCTGTGTTCTTGGTTGCTCCACTCCTGCTGGATGAAGTACTTGGCCGTCGATTTCCTGGTTGAACGGCAGCGTTTTCCCGGACACTTCGACGGTGCCAAGGGGTTTCCCGAATTCGACTTCTTCGATGCTGTCACACTTGTCGGCCATCTCGTAGCCGGTCGTTTCGCCGGTCATGTTGTCCGTCCAGGCGCTGTTCGGCTCAGGGTCGGTCACGCTCTCGAGGTGCTCGTGACTGAGGCCTCCAAAGAGAGCCGAGTCGGAGCTGCCGTTGATGTGGTCTCCGGGTTTGTCGCAGTTTTTCTCGTTGACGAACGGATCGTTCGCGTAGAGGATCACGCCCCCGCCTGCCAACGGGATGTCGGAGTGATAGGCGCAGTAGAACGGTTCGCTCGAGTTCGCCGAGCACACTTCGGCCGCGCCCGGTTCAAAGCAGCTCTCGACGTTTTCCGGCGTCAGCACGAAGTACTCGACGCCGAGACCGGTCGGAAGATCGTGCGCGGCGACGTACCTGGCGACCTCGGCCTGGATCTGTTCGTCGGTCAGGCAGATCGGCGCTCGGCTGCAACCGCTTGCGGGATATTCTTCTTCGTCGACGAGCTCGCCGCCGAATTTCACGTCGTAGTTGGCGAATTCGCCCGCCGCGTCGTTGTACTGGGCGGCCACGGAATCGGCGTTCTGGTGACCGCCGCTGTCGTGCGCGAGCGCTTCGAAGTACGTGTTGATGCCCGACTTGTAATCGCTCGGGTAGGCCGTCGCGGTGCTGGGCCGCCAGTAGAGGGCGTAGTCGGTATTCGATGACATCACAGGGCCACCGTTGTAGTCGAGGTTCGAGAACGCGAAGTCGAACACGTGCGGGCGCCGCGCAGCCGTCGCCGAACGCTTGCCGGGCACGGGGAAGTAGCTGACCGCCTTGCCGTCTGGCAGCTGCGTGATCACCGCCGACGCCGAGCTCGCGAGCAAGGCGAACAGCCCGACCACGGACAGCAGGACAACGACGCGAAGCGCTTTCAAGGTTCCATCCCCCGTTTCGGTTGGCGCCCCCCTGTCGCTCCGCAGCATACATGCCGCTCGCCCGGAGTCAAATACGAGTTATTGGAATTATTGCGGGTCGACATCGACGCCGAAGTGAACCCCCGGATACCCGCCGCCGCCGGCGACGCGCTTGACCGCCTCGCCGACGGCGGCGACCGCCGGCCGGCGCTCGCGCGCCTTGACGATCAGCGACTCGCGCTCGCGGCCGCGCAGGCGAAACAGCGCGGCCGGACCGAGCACCGATCGCTCGCCGCCCGCCGCCGGGCCGTCGGCCCGCAGCAGCTCGCGGATCGCGCCCGCGGCCTCGCGCGCCGGCCGTGCGTCCTCGGCCGAGCAGACGATCCTGATCAGGTGCGAGAACGGCGGATAGTCGAGCGCGCGCCGGCGCTCGAGCTCGCCCGCGAGGAAGCCGTCGCTGTCGTGTCGCGCCGCGTGGAGGATCGCGCGCGCCTGCGGTGCGATCGTCTGGGCCAGCACGCGACCGTCCGCGCCGCGTCCGACGCGCCCGGCGAGCTGTGCGATCAGCGCGAACGTCCGCTCCTCGGCGCGGAAGTCGGGGAAGCGCAGCGTCGCGTCGGCGTCGAGCACGACGCCGAGCGTGACGTCGGGAAAGTCATGGCCCTTGGCAACCATCTGCGTTCCGATCAGCACGCCGCAGTCGGCCGCCTCAAACCGGCGCAGCAACGCGCCGACGGCGCCGTCGCCGTCGTTCGCGCCCTGCGGCCCACGTCCGCCGGCGCTCGTCGCCGCCTCGCCGGTGAGCCCCGCCGCCACGTCGGCGTCGAGCCGGAAGATCGGGAAGTCGCCGTCGTCGAGCACGCTCGCGAGCTCGTGCTGCAGGCGCTCGGTGCCGGCGCCATGCCGCGCGACCGACACCGACGCGCACTCGCCGCACCGTTCGGGCGCCGGCTCGCGGTGGCCGCAGTGGTGGCAGGCGACGAACCCGCCGGCGCGATGCAGCACGAGCGCGACGTCGCAATGCGGACAGCTCCAGACATGCCCACACGAGCGGCACGAGAGGAAGTTGGACCAGCCGCGGCGGTTGAGCAGCACGATCGCCTTGCCGCGCTCTTCGCGCACGCGGGCGAGCGCCTGCTCGGTCTGCGGGTGCAGGCCGTGGGCCGCTCCGCGCATGTCGAGCACGCCGACCGGCGGCAGCGGTCGGCCGTCGACGCGCCGCGGCAGCGTCGACGCCACGACCCGATGGGCGCTCTCGGCGCGCGGGGTCGCGCTGCCCAGCAGCAGCACCGCGTCGGCGCGGCGCGCGCGCTCGGCGGCGACGTCGCGCGCGTCATAGCGCGGGTCGCCTTCGTGCTTGTAGGAAGACTCGTGCTCCTCGTCGATCACGATCAACCCGAGGCGCTCGATCGGCGCGAACACAGCCGAGCGCGGCCCGACGCAAATCCTCGCCGCGCCCTCGCGCAGCCGCCGCCACTCGGCGTAGCGCTCGGCCGCGCGCAGCTGCGAGTGCAGCACGGCGACCGTCTCGCCGAAGCGATCGACGAAACGGCTGACCGTCTGCGGCGTCAGCGCGATCTCCGGCACGAGCACGATCACGCCGCGGTCCTGCGCGAGCGCCGCCTCGGCGGCGCGCAGGTACACCTCCGTCTTGCCCGACCCGGTCACGCCGTGCAGCAGCCGCGCGTGCGCGCGGCGCTCCGCGAGCGCGGCGTACAGCGAAGCGAGAACCGCCTCCTGGTCGGCGTTCAGGATCGGCGGCCGCAGCGCGCGCGCGCCGAGCGCGATGCGCGGTGAGAGCGAGACCGGCCGGCGACGGCGACCGCTGAGCCGGCGCGTCGCGCCCGGCGGGAGCACCAGCCCGAGCGCGCGCGAGAGCGTCGAGCAGTACTCCCCGGCGATCCAGCCCGCGAGCTCGACCATCTCGGCCGGAACCCCAAGCTCGAGCGCGCGCAACGGCGCGAGCAGCTTCTCGGCGGCGATCTCGCTCGAGTCGGCCAGCCCGACGACGACCCCGAGCACCTCGCGGCGGCCGAACGGCACGACGAGCATCGAGCCGATCTCGACGGCGCCGCCGCACAGCTCCTCGGGCAGCCGATAGTCGAACGGTCCGCGCAGCGCGCGCGCGGTCGTCATCGGCTCGACTTGGGCGATGCTGGGCATCGCCCGGAGAAGTTAACGCCGCGCCCGGACTACGCCCCGGCGGCAGACCGCAGCGCCGCGGCCTTGTCGGTCTTCTCCCAGGTGAAGTCGTGGTCTTCGCGGCCGAAGTGCCCGTACGCGGCTGTCTTCTGGTAGATCGGACGGTGCAGTTTGAGCTCCTCGCGGAACGCGCCCGGCCGCAGGTCGAAGACCTCATCGACGGCTCTTGCGATCTGCGCCCGGCCGACCTTCTCGGTGCCGAACGTCTCGACCATCACCGACACCGGGTGCGCGACGCCGATCGCGTAGGCGACCTGGATTTCGGCGCGGTCGGCGAGCCCCGCGGCGACGATGTTCTTCGCCACCCAGCGCGCCGCGTAGGCGGCCGAGCGGTCGACCTTCGACGGGTCCTTGCCCGAGAAGGCGCCGCCGCCGTGGCGCGCCATCCCGCCGTAGGTGTCGACGATGATCTTGCGTCCGGTCAGCCCACAGTCGCCGACAGGCCCCCCGATCACGAAGCGCCCGGTCGGGTTGACGAGGAAGTTCTTGCGCAGCTTGCTCGCGTCGTAGAGCTCGCTCGGCAGGATCGGCTCGACGACGTGCGCCCAGAGGTCGTCGGGGATCAGCGCCTCGGAGCCCTCGCGGTGCTGGGTCGAGATCAACAGCTTTTCGATCTCGACCG